>JBJTOV010000274.1:0-8816 GCA_046074745.1 Planctomycetota bacterium
ATGTTCGTCGTCCATCGACTCCCACGCGCGCGGCTCCGCACCCTGAAGGGTGCGGGCACCCAACGGATCTGCGGCGCGGGGGGATGCGCGTCGTCCGCCGCCGCCCGCGCGCCCGGCTCCACCCCGGCTTGGGTGCCCGCAGGCTTCAGCCTGCGGAGCGGGGGATGTTCGTCGTCCATCGACTCCCACGCGCGCGGCTCCGCACCCTGAAGGGTGCGGGCACCCAACGGATCTGCGGCGCGGGCAATGTGCGTCGCCCGGGATGCGCCTCGTCCACCGCGTCCCGCGCGCGTTCACCGCGTCGGCGCGGGAATGATCTCGTGGAACACCGTCTCGCCCGTTGAAAGCATGCGCTCGATGTACGGGCGGCACAGGCCGCAGCAGCTGCCGCAGCCGTAGCGGCGCTGGATTTCGTCGGCGTCGAGGCGGTCGCGCTGCGCCGAGACCTTCAGCTCGCAGAACTTCTTCTCGAAGCAGATGCAGCGGTCGATCTCGAGTCCGTGTGGCATGGCTGCGTTCCGTTCAGCGCGGATCGTACGCAGCGTCGTCGTCCGACAGGAACGCGTTGCGCGGAAAGTCGAGCACGCCCGCGAGCAGCCCCGCGGAGGCGTTCGCGCCCTCGCAGCGGTTGGTCGAGCTCGCCACATGGCCGTCGAGGTAGCAGCAGTGGGTGCACTGCGAGTGGCGGAACGCCTGTGCGCCGCCGTAGATCGTGGGAAGGTCGTTCTCGACCGCGTTCGAGGGCGCGCGCATGAACTTGTTCGCGCCGCCCTTCCAGCCGCCGTCGCCGAAGACCGCGGTCGTGGTCGTGCGGCGGAGCTGACCCGCGGGCAGACCCTGCCGCGCCACGCGCCAGCCGTCGCGCCAGCGGCCGTCGGGCCCGAGCTCGGGGAAGCGGCCCTCGGCGCCGATGTAGGTGGTGTTGTAGTTGTAGCCCGTCGATGGATCCGACCCGAAGGTCGACGAGCCCGCGAACTCGGGGCACTGCTGCACCTCGTTCGGGCCCTTGAGGAAGTCCCACAGCGCGCCTGCGCGCACCGTGCCGCCCGGAAGCTGCTCGAAGTCCCACGCCTTCGTGGCGACGCCCGCGGGCGTCATCTCGTAGAGGATCGCAGCGGGATAGCGGTCGCGGTTCTGCGTGGCGTAGTTCGCGGCCGCCACGCCGAGCTGCCGCAGGTTCGACTGGCATCCGCCCGCGCGCGCCGAGCGACGAACGCCGCCGATCGCGGGCAGCACGAGCGACATCAGCACGGCGATCACGCCGATCACGGCAAGCATCTCGACCACGGTGAACGCGCGCCTCGCGGTCATGGCGTTCCTCCCGTCCACGCTCCGAGGAGTAGCGCAAGGTCGGCCGCGGCGACCACGCCGTCGCCATCGAGATCCATCGAAGGATTCGCGGAGCCCCACCCGCCGAGCAGCGACGCGAGGTCGGCCGCGTTCACGCTGCCATCGCCGTCGAGATCCGCGCTCGGCACGAGCGGCGCCACATCGGAAACGGCGTCGATCTCGGCCGAGTAGCCCGCGACCAGCGGTCCATCGATGCGCACGAAGCGCACGCGCGCAAGCCCCACCCATGCGAGGTCGATGCCCGCGCCGCCACCGGAACCGTCGTAGGCCTGCACCAGTTCCTCGTATCCGAGCCCGAGCACATCGCCGAGGAAGAGCGACGGATCGACGGGCCGCAGGAAGTCGCTCGGCGCGCTGCCCGCCACCACCGCGAACGGCGCGGCGTCGAGGTAGCCAAGCGTGGGGAAGAGCCCGTCCGCCTCGATCTTCGCGACGGTCGTCCACGAAGCGCCGTCGGCGCTCAGCGCGATCGATCCGCCCTCGCTGGCCAGGCCCGCGGTCACGCCCTGCCCGAAGCTCGAGTCGGTGAAGAACGAATTGCCGAAGACGATCAGATCGACTCCGAACGGGTTGCGCGGATCGTCGGTCACATCGTGGTCGAAGGCGAGCACCAGCGAGCCGCCCGAGCCGATCGAAACGACCTCGTCGGGCCGGTAGGCGGGCTGGAACGGCGTGACGCACTGCGGGAACAGCCCCTCGCCCGTGAAGCGCTCGGGGCTGCCGAGGGCGGTCGCGGGGTTGGTGAAGCCGCTCACCGCGCCGATGCCGGGTGCGTACGAAACCACGGCCGCTGCGAACGGACTGTCCGCCCGCGCGGTGGGCGCAACGGCAACAGCCACGACCGCAGCCGCCGCCGCGAGCGAACCACGCAGCCACGGAGGTGCGGCAACGATGACATGGACAGCCCGGCGCCTCATGCGCATTCACGCTCGCTTCTCTGGGAGTTCGCGCCCAGTCGGAAGCGCGCTCCGACCGGGAGCGCTCGGCAGGGGCCTCCATGGCCCTCGCGGTGTCCGGACAGGTCTTCCGACTTCAGGACCCGAAGGGGCGCAGCACGCCTTCCCGAGAGCGAACTCCCAGTGGCTGCCGTGTTCCGCATGCAGGCGCATGCGTCGACGGCTGTCCTGCGCGGCATCGGCCGAACATCTCGGCGAATGCCTCCTGTCACGGCGGCGCGACCGCGGCGGATTCTCACCGCCTTCCCTCGTCATCGTTTCGATGACGCCGAGGTTGCCCTCGGACGCCCGGACCGCGCGAGTATACGGGAACCGCGGGGCCCCGCAGGCCGAACCTGCCGCTCCCCGAGGGTTTGCGGGGCGGGGCGCTTGGTTGACGCGTTCACCTTGCTACCGATACATTCCGCGCTTCGTGCCAGCGCGCCCGTCCAGGCCCCGTCGGGCCTTGCGGGCGCACCCCAGGAGATTTCGATGCCGTCGATCGCGTCCATCGTTCACCGAGCCCACCGTCCGCTGTCTGCCATGCTTGTCGCGACCGCGCTCGTCGCCGCCGCGCCCACCACGCTGGCGCAGGACGGCGGCACCGCCGCGTCGGCCGACGCGGGCATGCAGGAGGGGCTCAAGAAGTCCATCGGCGACTTCGTGCACTATGTGCTGATCGGCAAGGCCGACCTCGCGCAGGCCGCCGCCGAGGCGGCGCTCGGCATGGGCGCGAGCGAAGCCGACATGGCGACCGTGGTCGATGGCAACGGCATGGCCGAGCGCCTTGCCCGCGCCGTGAGCCGCAGCCGCGGCATGGGCGGCGTCTCCGACCTCGCCTCGAAGATCGAGACCGCCGTTGAGAACGGCCGCCGTGCGCTTTCGCGCGACCAGAACCGCGTGGGGCAGTCCATCGGCATGCTCGGCGGATCGACGCGCGAGCGCATGCTGGCCGCCGAGCGCCTTGACGCCGCGGGCGAGTACGCGGTGCCGCAGCTCCTCAAGACCCTCGTCGACACGCGCGACGCCGCGGTCGAGCTCGAGGTCGTGAAGCGCCGCGAGGCGCTCAAGCGGTTCTCGGTGCTTCCGCTCTCGATGGCGCTTGCCGATCTCGACCCGACTGCGCAGCGCAAGGTGGTCGCGATCCTCGGCCAGCTCGGCTACCCGTCGGCGATTCCGTTCATCGTCGAGCTCGCGGCCAACCCCGCCACCTCGGCCGAGGTCAAGGCCGCCTGCGAGACTGCGTTCAAGCAGCTCGGCGGCTCGACCATGGATGTCTCGGCGCAGTTCACCGCGCTCGCCAAGCGCTTCTTCGACCGTCAGGACTCGCTGGTCCCGTACCCGGGCGACGCCGTCAACAACGACTGGAGCTACTCCGAGGCCGGCGGCCTTGCGGGCCGCGCCGTGTCGACCGCGGTCTTCTGCGACGAGATGGCGATGGCCATGGCGCGTCGTGCGCTGTCGGCCGATGCGGGCAACACCGCGGCGCTTGCGATCTATGTCGCCGCCGACCTGCGCCGCGAGAACACCATGGGTTCCGACGCGCAGCCTGCGCGCTACAGCCCGTCGTTCTTCGCCACCGCGGCTGGCCCGTCGGTGTGCAACGAAGTGCTCGGCCTTGCGATGGACGCGCGCGACACCGCGCTCATCCGCGACGCCATCGCGGCGCTCGCCGAGACCGCGGGCGGCCAGATGCTCGTCTCGACAGGCGGCCGCGCGCCGATCCTCGAGGCGATGCGCTACTCCGACCGCCGCGTGCGCCTCGAGGCCGCGCTGGTGCTCGCGAACAACCCGCCTGCGTCGAGCTTCCCGGGCGACCACAATGTGGTGCCGACCCTCGCGTCGGCGGTGGTCGATTCGTCCACGAACCGCGCTGCCGTGCTTGGCGGCGCTTCCGACGAGCGCCAGTCGATCGGCAGCCAGCTGCAGGCCGCGGGCTTCGTGTCGGTCGCCAACGGCGACACCTACGACGCGCTCGAGGTCGATGTGGTGAAGGCCGATGGCGTCGATCTGGTCGTGCTCCGCGGTTCGCTCGCCGATCTGAAGGCTGGTCTCGGCCGCGTCCGCGCGGGCGGCCTGACTTCGGCGAGCCCCGTGCTCGCGATCGCGAACGCGCTCGAGGACGGCGAAGTGCGCCGCGCCTTCGCCGACGACCGCAGCGTGGTCGTGTGGACCGAAGGCTCGACCGCCGAGACCTTCCGCAACGCCGCCGCAGCCGCGGTCGCCTCGATGTCGGGCGCCGCGCTCGACGAGGCGGAGGCCGCCGAGTTCGCCGGCCGCGCCGCCGAGGCGCTTCTGCGCGTCGCGACGGGTGGCTCGAAGACCTTCAGCGCCGCCGATGGCGAGCCTCAGCTCCTGCGCGCGTTCGCGATGCATCAGGGCGGGCTGCGCGTGATGGTCGGACAGGTGCTCGCGATGCTGGCCTCGCCGGCGGCGCAGAGCGCGCTGATCGACGCGGCGCTCGCGGCGTCGGGCGACGAGCAGATCACGCTGTGCGATCTCGCGGCGCTCGCCTCGCGTCGCAGCGGCGGCAAGGCGACCGACGCCCAGCTCTCGGCGCTCCGCGATGCGGTCATGGCCTCGGAGGGCGCGACCGCCGAGGCGCTCGGACGCCTGCACGGTTCGCTCGACGCGGGCTCGGCCAATGTGATCAAGCGGATCAAGAGGGGACGCCGCAGAAGGAGAGCGCTTTTGTGGGTTTCCCCGTGGCCCCGCTCGAGACGAGCGGGGCCGCGTCGTTTTCCGCCGCGCGCCCTCGGCGTACGATGCCGCGATGCGCATCGGAGTGATCATCGCGGCGGCAGGCAGGAGCACGCGCTTCGGCGAGGGCGACAAGCTGTCGCAGGATCTCGGCGGGCGCGCGGTGCTCCTGCGCACCGTCGAGGCCTTCACCAAGCGCGACGAAGTCGCGGCGATCGTGGTGGCGGGGCCGCCCGACGACATCGAGGGCTTCCGTGCGCGCTTCGGGCCCGCGCTTGGGTTCAACGGCGCGCGCATCGTGGAGGGCGGGCGCGCCGAGCGCTGGGAGACGATCCGCAACGCCATCGCCGAGCTGCCCGACGACATCACCCACATCGCCGTGCACGACGGCGCGCGCCCGTGCGTGGGCAACGAACTCCTCGATCGCGTGTTCGCCGCGGCGCGCGTCGCGCCAGCGGTGGTTCCGGGCGTGCCCGTGCGCGACACGCTGAAGCGCGTGGGCGACGAACAGATCTCCGCCGCCGAGGACGACGGCATCGCCGACATGATCCTCGGCGATGTCGGCAAGGCCTCGACCTCTGGCCGCCGCGTGCTCGAGACCGTGCCGCGCGACGGGCTGGTCGCGGTGCAGACGCCGCAGGTGTTCGATGCGACGCTCCTGCGCAAGGCCTACGCGGCCACCAGGCTCGAGGGAACCACCGACGACGCGAGCGTGGTCGAGCGCTTCGGCGAGAGCGTGCTCGTCGTCGAGGGCGACCCGCGCAACATCAAGATCACCTCGGCCGACGACATGGCGCTGGTTCGCGCCATCATGAGCGTCGCGCCGCCGCCCGATCGCCCCGCGCACCTACGCTTCTAAGCCGGTTCGGCGCTACTGCCGCACGCGCCTGCCGCCGATGGTCAGGTCGACATGCCTCGGCTTCGGCGTGCCGTCTGCCTGCGTGGCGTCGCTCGGGCAGCCCGGGCAGTTCTGCTTCGCGCCGCGGCGCTTGGGCAGGAACGGGCGCACCACCACCGCGACGCCGCCGAGCGCCAGGGCCGAGGCGACCCAGAACTGCCAGTCGTCGAGCGGAAGGCTTGCGATCAGGGCGGTCGTCATGCGAGGCCGAAGCCTAGCACGATCTCGCGCGCGGCGAACGCGAGCAGATAGGCGACCGCGGTCATCCACGCGAACTGCACGCCCGCCCACTTCCACGAGCCCGTCTCGCGGCGCGTGACCGCAAGCGTGGGCAGGCACTGCATGGCGAGCACATAGAAGACGAGCAGCGCCGTGCTGGTCGAAGGGTCGAACAGGCGCGATCCGTCGGCGCGGGTCGCCTGCGAGAGTTCGTCGGCCACGCGCGTGTCGTCGTCGGAGTCGCCGCTTCCGACGAGCACCGTGATCGTGCTGCGGAACACCTCGCGCGCGAGAAAGCTCGTCATCACCGCCACCGTCAGCCGGTCGTCGAGCCCGAGCGGCGCGAACAGCGGCTGCAGCGTGCTTCCGAGGCGGCCTGAGAACGAATGCTCCTGCTGCGCGCGCTCCGTGAGGAGCTCGGATTCGGCGCGCAGCCCCTCGGCCTCGGCGGCCTTCGCCTCGATCGCCACGGCGTCGGATGGCACCGCCGCCTCGAGGACCGCCACCTCGGCCTCGACGATGGTGGCGCGCGCCTCGAGCTCCTGCGCGGCCATGGGCGCCTCGGCCTTCGGGTACGCCTGCAGCCACCACATGACCACGCAGATCGCCAGGATCACCGTGCCCGCGTTCTTCAGGAACACCGTGGCGCGGTCGAAGGTGGTCAGCAGCGCCGCGCGCACGCTCGGAAGGCGGTACGGCGGCAGTTCGAGCACCATCGGGCGACTCTTTCCGCGAAGGATCGTGCGGCGGAAGATCGCGGCCGTCACGAGCGCCGCCACCGCGCCGAGCGCGTAGCAGCCCGCGAAGGCAAGCCCGGCGAGGAGCGGCGAGTGCGGGAACAGGATCGTCACCAGCAGCACATACACGCCCACCCGCGCGGAGCAGCTCATGAACGGCGCGACCAGGATCGTGGCCAGCCGGTCCTTCGGGTCTGGGATCAGCCGTGCGCTCATGCTTCCGGGCAGCGCGCACGCGTGGCTCGAGAGGAGCGGCACGAAGGCCGTTCCGGGCAGTCCGAAGCGGCACATGATGCGGTCCATCACGAATGCGGCGCGCGCGAGGTAGCCCGTGTCCTCGAGCAGCGCGAGCAGGAAGAACAGGATGCAGATCTGCGGCAGGAACACCACGGTTCCCGCCACGCCGCCGATCACGCCGTCGACGAGCAGGCTGGTCAGGTCGCCTGCGGGCAGCGACGCGGAGACCATGCCGCCGAGCCAGCCGAAGCCCTCCTCGATCAGGGTCATCGGGATGTCGGCGAGCCAGAAGATCGTGACGAAGATCGCGGCCATCGCCGCAAGGAACAGCGCGCCGCCGAGCAACGGATGCGTGAACGCCGCGTCAAGGCGGTCGGTCAGCCGGTCGGTCTCGGAGCCGAGCGTGTTGGGGCCGCCGACGCTCGCCGCGACCGTGTCGTCGATCCACTTCGGATCGAGGCTTGCGGCGAGGAGCTGCGGCGAGGCCTCGCGCGCGCGCGCGACGGCCCCGCGCGCTCCGTCGGTTCCCATGCCCTCGCGGCCGTTCGCCTCGACGCAGGGAACTCCGAGGAGCTGCGCGAGCCGCGACACATCGAACGAAAGACCGCGCGTGCGCGCAAGATAGCTCATCGTCACCGCGACCGCGAGCGGGCGTCCCGTCGCCGCCACCGAGCGGAACAGCCGCAGGCCGCGCGACAGGTTCGTGGCATCGATCACCACGAGCAGCGCGTCGGGCATGCAGCCCTCGAGGCGGCCGGCGAGGCAGTCGCGGCAGAGCTTCGATTCGGGCAGGTCGAGGTCGATGGCGTACACGCCGGGCAGATCGACGAACTCGATCTCGCTCGCGCCCGAGCGGCAGGTTCCGACGCGGGCCTCGACGGTCGAGCCGGGAAAGTTGGCGGTCTTCGCGCGCACCCCGCACAGGCGGTTGAACAGCGAGGTCTTGCCGACATTCGGGTTGCCCACCATCGCGACGCGCGTCGGGACTGAAAGCGGGGCCGTGGAAACGGTGGTTGCCATGCGCGGGAAGCTCGGGCTGGAAAGCGGATTGTCAGGGGCCGGCTGGTCGGGCCTGGGTGTTGAGGCCGTGCGTTTCGGCCGTGCGGTCAAGCCGCGCGATCACGCGAAGGGCGGACGGTCCGACGGCGCCACGCGTCCTGGGTCAACGGGGCGATCGGACTCGCAGCAGGCGGCGTCGGGGCACTCGCACGGGCGGGTCAGGATGCGCTTCGCGAGGTCGGGCGACAGGCCGAGCCGCATCGCGTCGACCTGGATGATGCACGGCCCGCCGGAGCCCGCGCGGCAGACGGTGAAGGTGGCGTTCTCGTCGAGCCCCATGGCCCGCAAGACGGCCTTGTCGTCGTCGGTCAGGCTGGCCGACGCCATCATGGCCCGATCGCCCCGCCGCAACTGGGTGAGGGGCAGGCGCACGGGTTCGGGGGCTGGTGTGGGCTCGGTCATGAGGGCCGACATTCAACGGATGATATTGCGACTCAGTCGCAACGACAACCCGCAGAGAGGACCTGAAGGCTCGGAAGGTCGGTTCGAGGGTCCAAGGGTCTAAGGGTCCAGGGGTCTAAGGGTCCAAGGGTCCAAGGGCTCCGGTTCCCGGGCCTCGACCGACAGCGTGGTGGACCGCCGTGGCGGAGGCCCCTCGATTGCGCGCACGCGGATCGTCGCCCGCGTGCCGAGGGGGCCGAACAGCCCTGTGGGCGCAATCTGGGCGCCGTTCGGCCCTGA
>JBJTOV010000275.1:0-3509 GCA_046074745.1 Planctomycetota bacterium
CTCGATCATGAAGCCGTCGATGCCGCCCGCGATCAGGCCGCGCGCCTGCTCGAGGTAGCTCGCGTGCATCTCCTCCCACGAGGTCTGCCCGAGCGAGACGAGCTTGGTGCCCGGGCCCATCGATCCGATCGCGAAGCGCGGGCGGTCGGGCGTCTCGAACTTCGCGGCGGCCGCGCGGGCGACCTCGGCCGCGCGCTTGTTGAGGTCGAAGGTCCACGAGGCGAGCTCCTCGTCGAACTCGCGGCCGACGAGGATGTTGGCGCCGAAGCTGTCGGTCTCGACCACATCGGCGCCTGCGGCGAAGTAGTTCTCGTGGATGCGCCGGATGATGTCGGGGCGCGACCGCACCAGGATGTCGGTGCAGTTGTCGCGGCCGAGGTAGTCGGCGGGCGTGCAGTCGGTGCAGGCATGGATCTGCGTGCCCATGCCGCCGTCGAAGACGAGCGTGCGGGTCTCGAGTGCCTTGAGGAGCGAGCGCGCCATGGGCGGAAGATACGCGGTGGAGACAGCGCTTTCAACCGTTCATGCGGATGAATGGATGAAGGATGTCTTCGCGATTGTCTTCGGCCGCCCGCCCGAGGCGCCCCGCGATTGACGCACAGCGGTCATGGCCTGAACGCGTACCCGTCGTCGGGCATCGGCGGCTCGATCCCCGCGGCAATCGCGCGGCCGCGTCGCATGGAGCCCGAGTTTGCGCGGGTACCATGCTCGCCCCTCGCGCGAACGAACGCACCGCCGCGCGCGGCTGCAAGGTCTTCGTCGAGGACTGCGCCCGCGACTTCGGTGAGAACATCCCAACAGAGTTCGAGATCGAGTCGCTCAAGAACGAGTTCATCGAGCACACGCCCACCATGACCGCCGCCCACACGCCCCGACACGGCGCACCGCTCCGCCCGACCATGCACGCCATCCGACTCGCATCGGCCGCAGCGTTCATCGCGGCCTTCGCGGCATCGTGCGCCTCGACCAACCCCGCGGCCACCCCGCTCGCCACGCCTCAGCCCTCCGCTCTGCCCACGCCTGCGCCCGTCGCCGCAGCACCCGCTCCGCGCAAGCCGATCCGCCCGCTCGAGACCTTCGACGCGGCGTGGACGATCGTGCGCGACTCGTACTACGACCCACGCATGAAGGGCATCGACTGGAACGCGGTGCGCGACGAACTGCGCCCGAAGGCGGAGTCGGCCGCGAGCGTCGAGGAGCTGCGCGGCGTGCTCGGCGAGATGCTCGCGCGCCTTGGCGAGAGCCACTTCGGCATCATCCCCGCCGAAGTCGCGAACGACGATCCGACCATCCACACGGCGTCGGAACTCGCGGAAAGTCCGTCGGGCAGCGCGGGAATCCGCGCCGACGGGGCGGGTTCCGCCGCCTCGAACGCCGCCTCCGCCTCGCCTTCCGCATCGCCCGCTCCCACCGCCGCCGAGGCGCGCGGCCCCGGCATCAGCGGCGTCGACATCGCGCTCATCGAAGGCAAGCCCACCGTGCTGCGCGTGGCCCCGGGTTCGGGCGGCGCGCGCGCGGGCGTGCTCACGGGCTGGACGCTCGTCGAGATCGACGGCGTACGCCTTGAGCCCATGCTTGAGCGCATGCAGCAAAGGCTCGAGCGCGAGACCGACCCGAACTCGCAGCGCGCACGCCAGCTCGCCGCGGCGACCGCGAGCATCGGCGACCAGATGCTCGTGCGGAACGCAGGCGCCACCGCTCCCGCCGTGTTCGCCGACGCCTCGGGCGCCGAGCAGAAGGTCGAGATCGCCTTCTCCGCGCCCGAACTCGGCGCCACGAAGTTCGGCAACCTGCCCGCGCTTCCCGTCGAGGTCTCCTCGCGGATCATCGAGGTTCCCGTCGAAGGCGGCGCGCCGGCCCGCATCGGCGTGCTCGCGTTCAACATCTGGATGACGGGCGCCTCCGAGGCGATCGACAAGGCCGTCGACGGAGTGCGCGGCTGCGACGGCATCGTGATCGACCTGCGCGGCAACCCGGGCGGCGTGGGCGCGATGTCGATGGGCCTCGCGGGCTACTTCCTGCCCGAGCCCGCGAGCCTCGGAACCATGATCTCGCGCGACGGAACCATCGACTTCATGGTCACTCCGCGAAAGGTCTCCTCGGCCGGCAAGCGCGTGCGCACCATCTCGCGGCCGCTCGCCATCGTGCAGGACATCCGCAGCGGCAGCACCAGCGAGATCTTCGCGGCGGGCCTGCAGGAACTCGGCCGCGCCCGCGTGTTCGGCGAGACGAGCGCCGGCCAGGCGCTGCCGTCGATGGCGGTCGAGCTTCCGAACGGCGACATCCTGCAGCACGCCATGGCCGATTTCGTGACGCCGAAGGGAACACGCGTCGAGGGTCGCGGCGTCGTACCCGACCAGGCCGTCGTTCCCACCCGCGCCGAACTGCTTGCAGGCCGCGATCCGGCCGTCGACGCAGCGGCCGCGTGGATCGCAGGCGAGACCAAGACGCGGCGCGCGTCGCGCCCCGCCCCGACCGCAACGCCCGCCGCCCCCGCGGCGGTCAACTGAACCGCTCCGCATCCGACACCGTTTCAACGAGAACCAGGCAACACCCATGATGCACGCACGCCGCAGCCTTCTTCCGCTCCTCGCCGCCTCCGCGCTTCTCGCGCCGCCCGCCTTCGCGCAGGACGGAGCCGCGCCCGCCGAGGCTCCCGCGGCGCCCGCCCCCGCCGTCGCGCTGCCCGACGCGAAGGAGATCGTCGCCAAGGCGATCGACGCGATCGGCGGCAAGGACGCCTGGATGGCGCTGACCTCGATCGACATGAAGGGCACCATGGAGATCCCCGCCGCCAAGCTGAAGGGCCCGATGCGGACCGTGATCGGCGCGCCCGCGCGCATGGTCACGAGCATGGAGATCGCAGGCCTCGGCGTGTTCCGCTCGGGCTACGACGGCAAGACCGGATGGTCGATGGACAAGATGTCGGGGCCGAGGCTGCTCGCGGGCAAGGAGCTCGAGATGCTCGCGCGCGAGGCGGACCTGTTCAAGGAGCTCGACATCTCGCGGCGGTTCGACTCGGTCGAGACCGTGGGCGAGGGCAAGTTCGGCGGCTTCGACTGCTGGAAGGTCCTCGGCAAGCGCGGCGAGGATGTCACCACGCTCTGGTACGAGAAGGACACCTATCTCACCCGCGGCATCGAGATGACCGTGACGACGCAGATGGGCAAGATCCCCGTCAAGACCGTGATGAGCGAGTATCGCGAGATCGATGGAATCCGTCTGCCCGTGCGCTCCGAGGCCACGCAGATGGGCCAGAAGATGGTGAGCACCTTCTCGGAGATCGTGCTGAACAAGGCGACCGACGCCGACTTCGAGGTGCCCGGCGAGGTGAAGGCGCTTCTCGAGCCCGAGCCCGCCGAGACAAACATTTCCATTTGAGGTGCAACGGCAACTTGAGATCTCTTCTTGTCATAATCTCCGACCTGATCAGCAAGAAAAATCATGCCGTCACGCTCGACAAACCGCTGAGTGAGTCCTGCCTGAAATTCATGAGTGGACATCGGGAC
>JBJTOV010000276.1:0-5285 GCA_046074745.1 Planctomycetota bacterium
ATGCGCGACAGCTGGAAGCAGTAGTAGTTGCGCGTCTCGGGCGTCACGCCGCTGGTGAGGAACGCGTCGAAGTCCATTCCAGCATCGACCACCGCGCGATGCCTTCGGTGCATCGGCTCGCGCCGCGTGTAGTGGAAGAGCGACACCAGCCGCTCGGCGGGCTCGCGGAAGCATGTCACGCGGATGGAGTCTCGCCGCGTGTACGGCATCGCGTCGCGCGCGGCGTGCCCGAACACGAGCTCGATGCGCATGCGGTCGGCCTCGGGCCGTGCCGCGAAGGCGGCCACCGTCTCGGCATTGCGGGCCCCGTCGAGTTCAAGCGTGCGGTCCGCGGGATAGAACTGCCGCAGGTACTCCGTGAAGGAGGCGCCGCCGCACTTCGGCATGTGGTCGAACAGAAGGGGCTTCGGCATCGCTACCGAGGCGATGCTACAGGAACGAGGATCCGCAGGAACTCTGCGTTGTTGAAGCCGCGTCCGCCGTCGATCGCACCGAAGCGGACGACGACCATCCGTTCCGCAGGAAGCACGAACAGTCGCTGCTTGCCCTTGTCGGCCGCCATGGAGCCGACGAGAGGCCCTTCGGCCGCGGTGTCGGCCTGCGCCGCCACGCGCGACTCGGCTACACGCCGGCTGCGCCAGCGTGCAGCCGGCGTCCGAGGCCACCGCGCTCCGCCCCGGCCTCCAGCCGCTCGGCGGCCATCGCGGCTCCGAGGCCGTCTTCAGGATCGCCGTCGTCGCCGCCATAGAGAAGCCACCAGGTCAAACCGTAGCGGGCGTTCGGGCCATGCGGGCGGAAGAGTTCGGCCAGGATCGCGGGGTCGGCGAGCTGCCTTTCCTCGTGGCGCCCTCCGTTCCGAATGAACTCGCCGAAGATCGCCCCGTCCTAGGGCGTCACGCGCGCGCCGCCCGATTGCGCCGCAAGAGTTCGCGGAAGACATAGAACGAACCCGGTCCGTAGATCAAGCGGCGCCCCGGCTCTGCCACGCTGCGCGCTTCGATCGAGGCTGTGGCGCGGTCGACGGCTTCGAGCATGCGCTGGCGGCCATCCATACGGCGGCGACGGCGGCGGCGACGCGGAGGGCGTGGCAGCCCGCGCGGGCGCGGTCGAATCGAACGGTTCCCGAATGGGGGGTCAGAGGCGCTCGACGCAGTCCTTCGGCATGAAGAACGCACCTGCCGAGGCTAGATTACCCGCATGCTTGCCGAACTCGAAGCGATGGAACGCGAGGCGATGGCCGAACTGTCGGGCGTGGGCGATGCCGCCGCGCTGGAGGCGTTTCGCGTTCGCTGGCTTGGCTCGAACGGCCGTCTGAAGGGCGTGATGGATGCCCTGAAGACCGTGCCCAAGGAGGAGAAGCCCGCGGTCGGCAAGCGCGTGAACGAGCTCAAGGGCGCGATCGACGCGGCGTTCGCTGCGCGTAAGGACTCGCTCGGCGCGGCGCCCAAGGGCCCCGTGGTCGATGTGACCGAACCCGGACTGCCGATGGGCGAGGGCGCGCGCCATGTCATCGCGAAGACGATCGACGGCATCGTCGATGTGCTCGGGCGGATGGGGTTCTCGGTGGCCGACGGCCCCGAGCTCGAGGACGAGTGGCACAACTTCAACGCGCTCAACATTCCCGAGAGCCATCCTGCGCGCGGCCCCGCCGACAACTTCTTCCTCGGCGGCGAAGTGGCGGGCAAGCTGCTGCTCCGCACGCAGACCTCGACGGTGCAGATCCGCGCGATGGAGACCATGAAGCCGCCGCTCAAGGTGTGCGCCATCGGCCGCGTGTATCGGCCCGACGCGCACGACGCGACGCACTACTCGATGTTCCACCAGGTCGAGGGCCTGTATGTCGACCGCAATGTGTCGATGGTCGACCTGAAGTCCACGCTGGTGCAGTTCGCGAAGGCGTTCTTCGGCCCCGAGGCCGAGGTGCGGCTGCGGCCGAGCTTCTTCCCGTTCACCGAGCCTTCGGCCGAGCTCGACATGAAGATGAAGATCATCCGCAACGGCCGACCCGAGTGGAAGTGGATCGAGCTCGGCGGCTGCGGCATGGTCGACCCGAATGTGTTCCGATCGGTCGGCATCGACCCTGAGGAATGGACGGGGTTCGCCTTCGGCCTCGGCATCGAGCGCGTCGCGATGCGCAAGTACGGGATCGGCGACATCCGCCTTCTGTTCGAGAACGACGCGCGGTTCCTTCGCCAGTTCGCCTGAGCGCGCTAGCCGCACAGGACGCGGGCGAGCGCGAGATAGGCGGGGATGCCCACGATCACATTGAACGGGAAGGTCACCGCGAGCGCGAGCCCGATGTAGACCGATGGATCGGCCTTGGGGATCGCGATCCGGGCCGCGGCGGGCACCGCGATGTAGCTGGCGCTCGACGCGAGCGTGGCGAGCAGCGTGGCGTCGCCTACGCCGAGGCCGCCGAGCCGCGCGAGCAGCAGGGCGATCAGCGCGGCGATCGGCGGAAAGAGCAGGCCGAACGCGATCAGCGAAGGCCCGCGCGCGATGAACCCGCGCATGCGCCGTGCGGCCAGCAGGCCGAGGTCGAGCAGGAAGAACACGAGCACGCCGCTGAAGAGATCCTTGCACAGCGGCTTGAAGGCCTCGAATCCGCGTTCGCGCGTCACGAGCCCGATCACGAGGCTGCCGAGCAGGAGCAGCACGGGACCGTTGAGGAAGGCCTCGTGCAGCAGGGTTCCCCAGCCCGACGGGGTCGAGCGTTCACCGCCCGCCGCGTTCTCAGCGCGGCGAAGGAGGATGATGCTCACCACGATCGCGGGCGACTCCATGAGCGCCATGACGGCGACCATGTGGCCGCCGAACTCGATGCCGAGCGCATCGAGCATGCTCGAGGCGGTGAGGAAGGTCACGGCGCTGACCGAGCCGTAGGCCGCGGCGGTCGCGGCGGCGTCGTGGATTCCGATCCGCCGCTTGAGGACGGCGAACACCGCGAACGGCAGCGCCGCGGAGAGCGCGAGCCCGATCGCGATCGAGACCGCGGCGTCGCGCCCGAGGCCGCTCTGCGCGATCTTCACGCCGCCTGTGAAGCCGATCGCCCACAGCAGGTAGAGCGACATGAGCTTGGTGACCGCGTGCGGGACGCGCAGGTTCGAACGCACGAGCGCCGCGATCAGCCCCAGCACGAAGAAGAGCACGGGCGGACTGATCGAGAGGGCTGGCAGTTCCATTGGGGGCGGGACGGTAGCGGGACCGTAGCGGATTGCAATTCGCGCTCGCAAAAACTCGGTGCCGTGCACCTGCCGGGTACGCTCGGCACCTGCCTGGCACCGCGAGAAGCGGCCTGCACGCTCGCTCGTGCGGCTGGAAACCCCGAGCCGTTTGCGATGCGTGTCGTTCGGAACCGTGGTGCCGTGCACCTACCTGGCACACCCGGCACGTGCCTGGCACCGTTCCGACAGCCGCGAGAGCGAGCGAAGGCCTCGGACCTGCAGCGCCGCTGCAGCCCGCAGCCAGTCGCTCGCGCTCCATGTCGCGTCATTCCCGCGAAAGCGAGCGAAGGCCGCGGACCTGCAGCACCGCTGCAGCCCGCCGCCAGTCGCTCGCGCTCCATCATGTCGTGTAGTCGGCGTTCAACCGCACATACTCGGTCGTCAGCCCGCAGGACAGGAACTCGTCGGAGTTCGACTCGGCCTCCGCGCCTTCCGTCGCGCCCAGCGTCAGCTCGATCTCGACATGCGAGCCGTTGAACGCCGCGCGCACCGCGTCCTTGTCGGCGGGCAGCGGCTGGCCGTCGGCGAAGATCGGAATGCCACCGACGCGCAGCGTCAGGTCGCCCGGGCGGAACGCCACGCCTGCGCGTCCCGCAGCGGCCACGATGCGGCCCCAGTTCGGGTCGCCGCCCGTCACCGCGGTGCGGACGAGCAGGCTCGACGCCACCGTCTCGGCCACCTTCAACGCGTCGACGCGCGTGGCTGCGCCGGTCACGCGCACCCGCAGCGAGCGCTCGAAGCCCTCGCCGTCGCACACGATCATGCGCGCAAGGTCGCACGCGACCTCGCGGAACGCCTGCGCGAGCGCGGCCTCGTCGCACGGCCCCGCCGCGCCCGAGGCGAACGCGAACACCGAGTCGTTGGTCGAGGTGTCGCCGTCGACCGAGATGCGGTGGTAGCTCGCGTCGGCCGCGTGGCGCAGGATCCGGTCGAGCGCGCGCGCGTCGATCTCGGCATCGGTCGCGAGCACCGAGATCATCGTCGCCATGTCGGGGCGGATCATGCCCGCGCCCTTCGCGACGCCCGAAACGCGCACCGTACGCCCGCCGCCGCACGCAACCGTGCGCGAGCTCATCTTCGGCTTCGTGTCGGTCGTCATGATCGCGCGTGCGAACGGCTCGAGCGGCCCTCCATCCGGGCTCGCGGCAAGGCGCGCGGCCATGTGTGGAATCTCCGGCGCGATCCGCTCCATCGGCAGCTGCACGCCGATCACGCCCGTCGAGTTGACGAGCACGCTCTCCGCCGCGCATCCGAGCGCAAGCGACACGAGGTCGACGCACTCCACCGCGTTCGCAACTCCGCGCGGGCCCGTGGCCGCGTTCGCGCAGCCCGAGTTCAGGATCAGCGCCGACGCATGCCCCCTCGAGTCGCGCAGGTGCCGCCGCGACACCTCGATCGGCGCCGCCGCGAACAGGTTGCGCGTGAAGATCGCCGCCGCCGTCGCGCCCATCGGGATCGCGAGGAGCGCGAGGTCGTCGCGCCCCGCCTTCTTGATGGCCGCCGCGCCCACCGACGCGCGGAACCCACGCGGCCAGTCGAGGCTTGCCGGCTGCACGGCATGCGGGGCGGGGGAGGAACCGGTGGCGGTCGCGGTCATGGCGGCGGTCGTCCTTACTTCGCGTCGGGCAGCACGGTGTCGTGCACCAGCGCGATCTCGTCGCAATTGGCGTTCTTCGGGCAGCTGGCGCAGTCCTTGGTCACCTTCTCGGGCAGCGAGTTGATCGACACGCGGCGGAACCCGCAGCGCTCGAAGAACTCGGGCGCGCGCGTGAGCACGAACAGCTTGTCGATGTGCAGCTGCCCCGCCACCTGCTGGAAGTGCCGCACCAGGCCATGCCCGATGCCGCGGCCCTGGAACTCGGTGTGCACGCAGAGCGAGCGGATCTCCGCGAGATCGGGCGTGTAGATCCACAGCGCCGCGCAGCCCACCACGCGGCCGTCGACCACGGCCACGCCGAAGTCGAGGATCGCCTTCATGATGTCCTCGCGCGAACGCGGCAGGTTCTCGCCGTGCTGCGCCCAGTAGTCGACCAGGCGCACGATCTCGTCGAGGTCGTCCAT
>JBJTOV010000277.1:0-3559 GCA_046074745.1 Planctomycetota bacterium
CTTCTACTTCTACTTCTACTTCTCTTCAGCAGGTTGCGCGCGTAGTCGAGGCCTCCCTCGCGCACATAGCCCTGCGCCATCGCGAGCGAGTAGAACTCGCTGATCACCTCCTGGCCGAGCTCCTTCGGCACATCGCCGAGCGCGGCCAGCGCGCGCGTGACCTCCTCCACGGTCTCGGTCGGCATCTCCTTGAGAAGGCGCCCCGCGCTGTCCGCGTCGAGCAGCAGCAGCAGGATCGCGCTCTTCAGGACGCCATCGAGCTCGTCCGCGGACTTGGGAAGCTTCATGCCGGGTCGGTACGCCATCGGGTCACCTCGCGTCGGGCGTCAGTTGGTGGTGCGCATCCAGCGGCGCAGGATTCCCGCGATCTCGGCGGGGTCGCGGTCGGCCATCTCGTTGAGCTGCTTCAGCATCTGCGCGCGGCGCAGGCTGTCGTCGTCAAGCTCCATGCCCTCGAGCGCGGGGGTCGCCTCGTCGGCCTCGCCCACGATCTCGGCGTCGTCCGACTCGAGCTTGGGCGGCACGCCCGCAAGCTCCTCGGCGCTCGGCAGCTGCTCGCGCACCGAGGCCTTCTTCGCGATGTTGAACATGAAGAAGAGGCTCGCGAGCGCGAGCACGCCGAGGCCGATCGGCTGGATTAGGTCGTTGCCGCCCGTGCCTCCCGTGCCTCCGCCCAGCACGATCTCGCCCAGGCTCGCCGCCATGGTGGGCGACGCCGCGGGCTCCTTGAAGTCGTAGAACCACGAGATCTCGACCGCGCCCTTCTTCGAGCCCTCGACGGCGTCGGTCGCGACCAGCGGCTCGATCAGCCTCTTGATGCGCGCGACCTCCTTGTCGCGGATCGGCGCGATCTCGGCCTCGCCGGGCTCCTTGGCCTCCGCGCCCGCGGCGGGCGGGTTGCGCAGCTTCCACACGCTCGCGAAGTAGCTCCACGGGATCGCGACGCTCACATCGATCTTCGCGGCGTAGCCCGTCGGATCGACCTCGGTCTGACGCGTGCCCGGGATCTCCGAGCGGTAGCGGTTCTCCGAGCGCTCGGTCGAGGTCTGCGCGGCGCCGCCCGACACGGGGTCGAGCGAAAGGCCCGTGTTGGGCACGGCGCCCGGCTCGCGCTGCGCGCGCGCGCCCTTCGTCTCGCTGGTCGAGTTCGACTCGCTGAGCGGCGCCGAGATCGGGTCGCGGAACTCGGTCGTGGTGCGCGTGCGCTCGACCGTCAGCACCTGCGGGTTCACCGCGATGCGCACGCCGTCGATCGACGCGAGCAGCGTGGCGATGCGCGCCTGCACGGCGTCGCCGATCTTGAGCACGAAGTCGAGGTTCTCGCCCGTGGCCGCGCTGCGGCCGTAGCTGGTGCGGTAGGCCTGCAGGCCGTCGGTCACCGACACATTCTCAGGCTTCATGCCCGCCTGCGTTCCCGCGACGAGCGAGGCGATCGAGTCGACCTGCTCCTGCGTGAGCGCGCCCGTGCGCATCGCCACATGCACGCTCGCCGTCTGCTGGTGGCGCGAGGCGCCGAGCGGCGTCGCGGGCTTCGGCGACACGAGCACCGTGGCGCTCTTCACATTGCGGAAGCCCGTGATCACGCGCGAGAGCACATTCTGCAGCGCGACCAGCTTGCGGGTCTCGCTCTGGCGCGTGGTGTCGAACGGACTGTCGAGCTCGACGAGCTTCGAGAAGTCGATGCCCGACTCGGCGCCCGGGCCCTGCTAGGCGAACTGCGCGAGAAGGTCGCCGTGGCGCTCGGCGGGAACCATGATCTGCCCGTTCTCCTCCTGGTACTCGACGCCGCGCGCGGCGAGGAAGGTGCGGGCCTCGTCGTACGCCGCGGGCGTGACCGCGAGCGGAACCAGGCTCGTGGTCGCGCTCCACTGCGCGACGAGGAAGAGCCCGAGGACGATGATGACGACGAGCGAGCCTGCAAGCAGCTTCGCCGCGGGCGGAAGGCCCGCAAGGCGCGTGCGCACGGACTCGAGCATGTTGCGGATTGCCTGCACCGAAGGCCTCCATGCCTGTCGCCGCGGGCGGCTGCCCACGGAGCAAACGGCCGCCATCCTGGCGGCACGGTCAGAGAAGCCTCATCGGCAGGCGCATGTTTCGCGCCGCAAACTCTGCGCCGCGAAAGGCAGCAATTGCCTGCGGGTCTTGGCGCGAAAAACGCAGCCGGGCCCCCACGCGAGGAGGCCCGGATGCGTTATCGCGCCTGCGGACGAAGCCGTCAGACGCGGATGTTCCTGAGTTCGTCGTAGGCGCCGACGACCTTGTTCTGGAGGGCGAGCAGCATGCGCAGCGCCGAGTCGGCCTTCTGCGTGGCGATCATCACGCCCTCGATGTCGTCGCGCTGGCCGGTGAGCAGCTCGTTGGTGGCCTGCGTGGCGTCCTGCTGCATCTCGTTGATCTTGGCCAGCTGCTCCTGCAGCTCGCGCTGGAAGTCGCCGCCGCCGGCGCCCTGCGCGGGGCGCGGCACGCCGCCCTGCTGGGCGTTCACGCGTGAGACGATGCCGAGTGGATCGATCATGGACCTCGTGATCATGGACCTCGTGCTCCTGTCGACCCGCGGGGCGCCGTCCGGGCGGCCGCGGGTTCCCCGGCGGACCTCCTAGCACAATCCGTGCCAAGGGCCCGGCGTTTCGGCGGACCTCGCCTGACGGGTCGGGAACTTCCCGTCAGGCGATGATCCGCAGCGATGCCTCGATCATCGACTTGGTGGCGTCGATCGCGGCAAGATTCGCGTCGTAGCTGCGGGCGACCAGCATGGCGTTCGCCTGCTGGACCAGCGGGTTGATGTCGGGGTAGCGGACATAGCCGCGCGCGTCGGCCATGGGGTTGGTGGGGTCGTAGGCCTCGCGGAACGCCCCGCGTGGCCTGATCGAGGCCACATGCACCCCGAGTTCGTTGCCCGTGACGGGGTCGCCCGAGGCGAACTCGACCACGCGCTCGCTGAAGGGCACCTCGCGAGAGTTCGGGTCGACGGGCACATCGGCGTTCGCGATGTTGGCCGAGATCGCGTCGAGCCGGGTGCGGTTGGCGACGAGCGCCGAGGTCGAGACATCGAAGACGCCGAACATGGTCGTTCCTCAGGTCAGGGCCGCTCGCGGATGGCGGCGTTGATCATCTCGAACTGGCTGCGCATGAGCTGCGCGGCCGTGCGGAAGAAGTACGCGTTCTCGCTCAGCCGCTGCATGGCGCGTTCCACGCTGGCATCGGTGCCGTCGTGGAAGAGCACATTGTCGCCGAGGTACTCGGGCCGAAGCACCGTGCCCTCGGGCCCGAAGGCGACGGGCGCCGCGTCGTCGAAGGCCACGCCCCCCCGCTCGTCGGTCCTGCCCGAATCGAGCGCCTCGCGCAGCGAGGCCTGGAAGTCGCGCGGATCGACATCGACGGGACGGAAGCCCGGCGTCTCGGCGTTCGCCAGGTTCGCCGAAAGCAGCTTCTGGCGCGCCGACATGAACTGCAGGCTGCGCTCGAGCGCGGGAAGGGAGCTTGATCCGAGGACTCCGTCGATCATGGCTCAGAGCTCCGCGGGAACAAGCGACTCTTCCTTCCACTTCTTGAGCTTGAG
>JBJTOV010000278.1:0-7461 GCA_046074745.1 Planctomycetota bacterium
GTGAAGGTCTTGCCCGTGCCCGTCGCCCCGAGCAGCACCTGGCGCCGCCGGCCCTCGTCGAGGCCCGCCGACAGCTCCTCGATGGCCTGCGGCTGGTCGCCCATCGGCTTGAACGGGCTCTCGAGGATGAAG
The DNA here is from genome assembly GCA_046074745.1 of Planctomycetota bacterium. Classification (GTDB taxonomy): domain Bacteria; phylum Planctomycetota; class Phycisphaerae; order Phycisphaerales; family SM1A02; genus QWPT01. The sequence continues at coordinate 133 of JBJTOV010000278.1, forward strand.
GGCGTGCCGCTCATCGGTTGCGAAGCCTACGCGTTGGCGAGCAGTTCGCGCGCGGGCCTGCGGGCAAGCCGCACCACGGCGGGCAGCGCGGCGACGAGCGCCGCGGCCACCACCACCGCCGCGCCCGCGGCGATCGCGCCTGCGGGCACGACCCACGCGAGGCGAAGGCCCGCGAAGTCGCGGTAGAGGGCCACGCCCATCCAGGCGAGCTGCAGCCCGAGCGCCGTGCCCGTGACCGCCGCGCCGAGCGCCATCACCGCCGTCTCGCCGAGCACGAGCCCGACGAGGACGCGGGGCGACGCGCCCACCGCGCGCAGCACGCCGAACTCGCGCGTGCGCGCCGCGATGCCCGCCGCCACCACGCTGCCCACGCCGATGCAGGCCAGGCACAGCGCCGCGAACGCGACGGTCGCCGTCACGCCGAGCACGATGCCGCCCACATCGTCGACGAGCTCGCGGATCGCGCGTCCGCTCGAGAAGACGGCGCCGGGCACCGCGTCGGCCACCGCGGCCTCGAGCGCGCGGTCCGACTCCTCGGTGGGCGCATCGGACAGCTTCATCTGCATGATGTACGCCTCGCGCGTGTCGAAGTGGCGTTCGACCGCGCGGAAGTCCATGAACACGCAGCTCACCGCCTGCTCCATGTAGATCTGGCGCATGCCGAAGGTCTGCGTGGCCATGTCGAGGCCCGCGGCGGTGACCACGCCCACGATCTCGAACTCGGCCTCGTTCGCGCCCGAGCCGAGGCGCAGCCTCGATCCGACGCCGAGGCCGCGCGCCACCAGGAACTCGGGCGCCACCAGCACCGCGTCGCCCTCCTCGAGGCGCGGCACGGCGGTCGCGGGATCGCCCTCGAGCCACTCGAGGCGGTTCATCTCGAGGAACGGCCGCGGTTCGAAGCCCACGCACACCACGTTCGACGGGCCCATCCCCTCGACGCCGAACACCTGCTCGCCCGCGAGCCGCAGCGGCAGGTACCCGATCGGCAGCGCCGCAGCCACTCCGTCGAGCGCCGTGATGCGCTGCTGCTCCTCGGGCGAAAGACCCGAGGTGCAGAACACGAAGCCGTCGGCGAAGCGCACGCGCTCGCGCAGGTCGCGGATGATCGCGTCGCCGTTCGAACGGGTGCTGACCAGGATCGACACGGCGACCATGAGCGCGCCCGCCGTGAACCCGAGCCGCCACGGCATGCGCGCGATGCTGCCCGCCAGAAGGCCGCGTGGCAGGGAGAGCGCGCGCTCGAGGAGCGGCGCCGTCGCGCGCGAAACGCCCAGGGTGACGGGCACCGACAGCAGGAACCACGCGATGTGCAGGATCGGAAGGCCGAGGATCGCGTACAGCCAGAAACGCGTGTCGCGGTCGCTCGGGACCAGCATGAGCGCCCACGCGCCGATCAGCGCGAGCGCGCCGAGCGACGCCCACCCGACCGCGCGCAGCGAAGGCGGCCGCGCGCGCACCGACAGCGCTTCGAGCGGCGAGATGCGCGCGGCGCGCAGCGCGGGGAAGAGCGCGCCCAGCACGCCGCTCGCCGTCGCCGCGCCCATGGCCAGCGCCACGCCGCGCCAGTCGACCGTCGTGCCTGCCTTCAGGATGTCGCCGTAGACGACCGACAGGATCCCGACGAGCCCGATGCCGATCGGAACGCCCACGATCCCGCCGAGGCCGCCGATCACGGCGCCCGTCACGACCTGCGCGCCGAAGAGCTGCGGCCGCGACGCACCGATGGCGCGCGCCACTCCCATTTCGCGCAGTTCCTCGAGGACCGCGGTGGTCATGCCCGTCGCCACGATCGCCGCGCACGACAGGAACGCGATCACCGTCGCGATCAGCGTCGACAGCTCGCTGGCCGCGACCTGCTTGTCAAGGCCCGTGCGCACGCGCTCGGCGGGCTCGCACAGGATCGGATCGCGCAGCAGCCCCGCGCGGCCCTCGCACCATGCGTTCGGGTCGACGCCCTCGGCGAGCGCGATCGACACCGAGGTGAGCTTGCCCGCGCGCCGCGTGACCTCGGACAGCGTGCCGAGATCGATCTCGACGAGCGCCCGCTGCAGCGCCCCGAGCGTGGGGCGCTGGTACACGCCCACCACGGCGAGCTCGACCGGCGAGCCGAAGCGCTGGATGCGCAGCGTGTCGCCAGGCTTCGCAGCCAGCGCCGACGCCGTCTGCGGATCGAGCACGACCTCGCGCGGACCTTCGATGCGGCGGCCTTCCGCGATCTCGACCTCGCGGAAGAACGCATCCTCGGCGGGGTCGACGCCGCGCGCGCGCACCGTGGCGCGGCGCGGGCGGCCGTCGTCGCCCGTGGTGCCCTCGTGGACCAGCGTGATCGAACCCGTCAGCCGTCCGGCCGCGCGCTCGACGCCCGGCCACGAGCGGACCTCGTCGAGGATCGCCGCGTCGATCGGCTCGGCGTAGCGGTGGATGACTCGCGCATCGGTTGCGCCAAGCGCGCGCGCGATCGACGCCTCGAGCGACGCCTGCGCCGTGCGCAGGCCGCTGGTGACGGCCACGACAAGGCTGGCCGCGAGCGCGACCGCCGCGACGAGCAGGGCGGTCCTACCGCGTCGGCCGAGCAAGCTCCTGCGCGCGAAGGGCCAAAGCGCCCGCATCGAGCGGCTCCTCTCCCGGCGACCGGGTGTCGAATGCGCCTGCCACGAGGCCGTCGCGCAGCACGATCACGCGGCGGCAATGGGCCGCGGCCGCGGGCTCGTGGGTGACCATCAGGAGGAGCACCTCCTGCTCCTCCGCGATCTCGGAAAGCAGCGCGAACAGCCGCGCCGACGACGCGCTGTCGAGGTTTCCCGTGGGTTCGTCGGCAAGCACCACGCGCGGTCGGAAGTAGAGCGCGCGCGCGATCGCCACGCGCTGCTGCTCGCCGCCCGACAGCGCGTCGGGCCTGTGGTGCGCGCGCTCGGCCAGGCCGAGGCGCCCGAGCAGTTCCATCGCGCGCGGCTCGCTTTCGGCGCGCCGTGCGCCGTCGAGCAGCGCGGGCAGCATCACATTGTCGAGCGCGCTCATCGATGGCAGCAGGTTGAAGTGCTGGAACACGATGCCGATCCGCCGCCGCCGATAGAGCGTGAGCCCGCGCTCGTCGAGCGTGTCGAGCCGCGTGGCCGCGACATGCACCTCGCCCGCGGTGGGGCGGTCGAGCCCGCCGATCAGGTGCATCAGCGTGCTCTTGCCGCTGCCCGACGCGCCCATGATGGCGTGGAAGCCCGAGCCCTCGATGAGAAGGTCGACGCCACGAAGCGCCTCGACGCTGCGCGCGCCGAGTTCGTAGCGCTTGACGACACCGCGGCAGAGGATTCCAGGCGTGACGCCCGGCGGCGGTGCGGCTTCCATCAGGGGCCGCCCGTCAGTGACCGTGCTTCTTGTCGTACGCGGCGCCGTCGGGCAGCGCCATGATCGCCGACGCGTCGGCGACCTCGAGCTTCACGAGCCAGCCCTTGCCGTAGGGATTGCTGTTCACGAGCGACGGGTCCTTCTCGACCGCGCCGTTCACCTCGACGACCTTGCCGGCCGCGGCCGCGTAGATCTCGCTCGTCGTCTTCACGCTCTCGACCTCGCCCACCGATCCGCCGGCCGACACGCTGGTGCCCGCGGGCTTCATCTGGACATAGGTGATGTCGGTCAGCTCGTCGGCGGCGTGCTGGGTGATGCCCATGGTGACGGTGTTGCCGCTCACCCTGAACCACTCGTGCGTGTCTGAAACTCGGCAGTCGGAAGGCGTGGACATGGAGGCTCCGTAGGGGGCGCGATGGTAGCGGCACGGCGGGCAAGCGTCGGCGATTGCGAATGGCCGCATGGCGACGCGCGGCCACACGGCGGGGTGGGCGCATGCCCCAGGCTGCGTGGAGTGGCAAGTTTTATTGGCACTCGGCTTGCGGAACCCCTTGTGCCGCATTATCTTGACCTTCACGGAAGCCCCGAGGGAGGTCAGGGCGCGGCGCTTCCCCTCCAACCGATCTTTCTCCCCTCCGGAAAGCGCCGACCGAGTCATGTCGTCGGCGCTTTCTTTTGCCGCGCGACCCGTGGAATCTTGCGCGTTTCTCGCATGGTTTCCCGCATGGTTTCTCGCATGGTTTCTCGCATGGTTTCCCGCGCATTTGGCCGTGTGCATTTCCCTGCGCCGCTTCGACTTCCGCCGCGCCGCGAACCCGAGAACCCGCTCGGTGCCGCGCATCGCACTTGCTAGACTCGTCGGAGAGCCGCGCGGCGCGCTCGGCAGTTCGCAAGTGGCGCAGTTCCGTCAACCGAAGACCTCCCCGTGCAGCCAGACATTCTTCTCACGCTCTCCGCGGGTTCGTTCCGACCGCTGCTTGCAGCGAAGCACGCGCGCTGCCCGAGCATCTTCAAGCTGCCCGAGTTCGTGGCCACCGATCTGCGGCTGCGGGGCCTCAGCCTTCCCGCCGACATGCTGGCGGGCTTCGGCCTGAAGGACATCGAGAAGCTGCGCGACGAGGCCGACCGCGCGCAGTGCCCGGTGCTTCTGCTCAGCGAGGAGCCTGCGTTCGACTTCACCGAGACGGGCGAGGCGTTCGCGAAGTCGATCGACCGGATCGGCCGGCTGGGCCTTGCCGCCAACAAGCTCGGCTGCCCGTCGATCGCGGTGCGCGCCGCCGCCGCGGACACCGACGAGGCCTTCGAGAAGACCGCGCTTGGGGTCAAGAAGGCGCTGCGCGCGATCGACCGCTACGAGCTCGTGCTCTTGCTCGCGCCGCACGACGGCCTGACCGAGCAGCCCGCGCGCCTGACCGAGCTGATCAAGAAGATCGGCGGCTTCCGCATCGGCAGCTATCCGAGCTTCGCGCACGCGGCCGCTTCGGGCAGCCTCGAGCAGACGCTGCGCAAGCTTGCGCCGTACGCGCCCGCGATCGCGGCCAGCATCCGCGGTTTCACCAAGGACGGCGCGCACGAGGGCTTCAGCCTCGAGGTCTGCGTCGAGAGCATCCGCAGCGTTGGCTACAGCAACATGCTGGCGCTCGACTATGTGGGCCTCGCCGCGGGTGACGACGCGAAGCCCACCAAGAAGAAGACCTCGAAGAAGGCGTCCGCCGACGCCGCGCCTGGCGCCGACATCGATGTCGACGCGCTGGTTGCGGTGCTCGACCGCGCCCGCACCGTGCTCGAGGCCGCCGACGCAGCCCTCGTCCCCGAGGACGAGGAGGAATGACGGTGGTCGTGGCCGCCACCGCAGCGTTCATCGTCACCATCGATGGCCCCGCGGGCACGGGCAAGTCGACGGTTGCGCACAGGCTCGCGAAGCGCCTTGGCCTCGAGTTCCTCGACACGGGCGCCATGTACCGCGCGGCCGCGCTGGCCGCGCTCGATCGCGGCATCGACCCCGCCGACGGACCGCGCGTCGCGGCGCTGGTGCGCGACCTCGAGATCCGCTTCGACTGGCGCGCCGATCCGCCGACCCTTCTCGTCGACGGCGTGGCCGTGGGCGACCGCATCCGCACGCAGGAGGTGACGCGCGCCGTCTCGGCGGTGGCGTCGAACCCGATGGTGCGCGCGGCCATGGTCGAGGCGCAGCGCGAGATCGCGGCGCTTCATCCGCGGCTCGTCACCGAGGGCCGCGACCAGGGCTCGGTGGTGTTCCCCGACGCCCATGTGCGCATCTATCTCGACGCCCGACCCGAGGTGCGCGCACGGCGGCGCGTCGAGCAGCTGGCCGCCAAGGGCATCGCCGTGGCCGAGCCCGAGGTGCTCGCGCAGATCCTCGAGCGCGACCGCATCGATTCCACGCGCCGCGACGGTCCGCTGGTCTGCCCGCGCGGCGCCGACAGCGTCGACACCAGCGACATCGAGATCGACGATGTCATCGACCGCCTCGAGCGCGTGGTGCGCGGGCGCGCCACGCCCGCGCGCATCGCGGGCGAGCCCGACCCGTCGGCCGAGGGCTGACCCCGTGGCGCCGATCCCGAATCCGTTCGCATTCCGCCGCCGCGTGCCCGGCCGCAGCTTCGTGCGCGCCGCGTGGTGGGACTTCTGCGCCTTCCTCTGCTGGTCGTGGCTGAAGCTGTCGTTCCGGCTGCGCCGGCTGCACCGCGAGCGCGTGCCGCGAACGGGCGCGATCCTGGTGATCTCGAACCACCAGTCGTTCCTCGACCCGATGGTGAACGGCGTGACCGTGTGGGACCGCCAGTTCACCGCGCTCGCGCGCGACTCGCTCTTCAAGGGACCGTTCGGCTGGGTGATCCGCTCGGTCAGCGCGCGCCCGATCAAGCGCGAGGGCGGCGACCTCGAGGCGATGAAGGCCGCGCTCGCCGAGCTCGAGGCGGGTCGCGTGGTCATCATCTACCCCGAGGGCACGCGTTCGCCCGACGGAAGCATGCAGGAGTTCAAGCGCGGCGTCCTGCTTCTCGTGAAGAAGGCGCGTCCGACGATCCTGCCGATGGGCGTCGCGGGCACCTTCGACGCATGGCCGCGCGGACGCAGGCTGCCGAGGCTCTCTGGCCGCGTGGTGTGCTCGTGCGGCGAGCCGATCGACGGCGCAGCGGTGGCCGCGCTCGACAGCGAGAAGGCGCTCGAGGCCCTTCACATCGCGGTCAAGGCGGCGTTCGAAGACGCGCAGGGCGAGCTCGACCGCTGGCGAGGAGCCTCGCGGTGAGCGCGCCCGCGCCGCACGGGCGCGAGCCGCGTCCGCCGCTCCCGCTCCGCGTGGCGGCCGAGGAGGTGGCGGCGCGACTTTCGGCCGCGGGGCACGAGGCGCTCTTCGCGGGCGGCTGCGTGCGCGACGAGCTGATGGGGCTCGAGCCGAAGGACTTCGACATCGCGACGAGCGCGACGCCTGCGGAGATCCTGCAGGTCTTCCCGCGCGCCCGCGATGTGGGCGAGGCGTTCGGCGTCATGCTTGTCCGCCATGGCGGCAGGCAGTTCGAGGTCGCCACCTTCCGGAAGGACGGCCCGTACCTCGACGGCCGTCGGCCGAGCGAGGTGGTGTTCTCGGGGCGCGACGAGGACGCCGCGCGCCGCGACTTCACGATCAACGGCATGTTCCGCGACCCTGCGAGCGGCGCGCTGCTCGGCTGCCTGCAGGGCGAAGCGGACATCCGCGACCGCCTCGTGCGCGCGATCGGCGACGCCCACGCCCGCATCGCCGAGGACCGCCTGCGCATGCTGCGCGCGGTGCGCTTCGCGTCGCGCTTCGGCTTCGAGATCGAGATGGGCACCGCCGCGGCGATTCGCCAGCACGCGGGGGAGCTGCTCTCGGTGAGTGCCGAGCGGGTGGGCGACGAGACTCGCCGCATGCTGTCGCACCCCGCGCGGGCGCGCGCCGCGTCGCTCATCGAGGACCTCGGGCTCGACCACGCGGTCTTCGGAGCG
>JBJTOV010000279.1:0-5163 GCA_046074745.1 Planctomycetota bacterium
GCAAGTTCGTGGGCGAGGACCCGGCCGAGGTCCCGATGAAGATCTTCCCGGGCGTCCACTACTCGATGGGCGGCCTGTGGACCACCTACACGGCGAAGCCCGACGGCAAGGGCATGGTGCCCGGCGCGCCGAACTCGATGATGACCAACATCGACGGCCTGTTCGCGTTCGGCGAGGCGAACTACCAGTACCACGGCGCGAACCGTCTCGGCGCGAACGCCCTGCTGTCGTGCATCTTCGATGGCCTCTTCTGCGGCGCAGGTGTCGCGAACTTTGTGCGCGACCGCAAGTCGAGCGCGCTCGACGCCGAGGCCTCGTTGTTCTCGAACGCCGAGACCCGCGAGCACGCGCGCATGAAGGCGCTCGTCGACTCGAAGGGCGGCGAGAACCCCTACGCCATCGCGAAGGAGATGGGCGACGAGATGACCGCGGCGAGCACCGTGGTGAAGGACGCCGCGCGCCTGCAGCAGGCGCGCACCAGGCTCGCGAACCTCCGCGAGCGCTTCCGCCGCATCTCGCTGTCGGACACGGGCATGTGGACGAACCAGAACCTCTCGTTCGCACGCGCGACGGGTGACATGCTGATCCTCGCCGAGGCGATGATCGAGGGCGGCCTCGAGCGCAAGGAGTCGCGCGGAAGCCACTTCCGCACCGACTTCCCGAACCGCGACGACGCCAACTTCCTGCGCACCACCGTGGCGCGGTTCGACCCCGAGTCGACGAAGCCCGTGATCACCTTCGAACCCGTGCCGCTTCCGCTGGTGGAGCCGCGCGCACGCACCTACGGCAAGGTGGGCGGCTGAGCGCCGCGCTCCACCGACCCGACGAAGAACTTCGACGACACGATCCATCGGGAGCGCCGCACAGGCGCTCCCGTTTCCTTTCCGCAAGCCCCCTGCAGCTACAGCTGCGGATGGAACTCGTCGGGCCGCGGCGGCGGCGGACCTTCGTCGCCGAGCTGCATGTGGACCGACAGCACGCTGAGCGCAAGCCCGACCAGCGCGGCGAGCGCAGGAAACGCCAGCCGCTCCCGCGTGGCGGCGTCCTGCCTGCTGCCGAGGAGCGGAGCGATGCCCATGAACATGCAGGCGATCGCGAACGGGCCGAGATAGCGCTCGAAGCAGAAGCTGTTGGCCATCTGCGCGAGGGTGCAGAGCGCGAGGGCGCAGCACGCCGTCCATGTCTCGCTCCGCCGCGGATGGCCGCGCGAAAGCGCGAACACGGCGCCGAGCACCGCGCCGCCCGCCGCGGCCAGAAGCACGATCACCACCGAACGCCCGGCGACCACAGGCAGCTTCTGGGCCACGGACCACAGCACGCCGCCCCAGCGCCTGCCATCGGGCGGGGCATCGGGCGTGGTGACGATCGCAAGCGCCCACACCAGGCCAAGCGCCGCGCACACCAGCGCGGGGCGCGAGCGCAGCGCCGACGGAAAGCCCGGATGACACGCCGCGACGAGCGCGCCCCAGCACCCGACGAGCGCAAGCATGTACACGGGCGTCGCGGGGTTGAAACCCACGGGAATCACCGACTGGAAGCCCGGCGGCGTGAGCCCGCCCCAGGTCCACACGAAGTAGCTCACCACCGCGATCGCGGGCAGCATCGACAGCGTCGCAAGCCCAAGCGCGCGCAGCGGCCGCGGTTCGCGGCCGACGATCGTGCGCATCAGGACGCCGATCCACGCAAGCCCCGCCGTCCAGAGCAGCACCTGCCGCACGAGCGCGGCTCCCGCGCTCCACGCCATCGCGCGCAGCAGCGTGTAGCGGTTCGAGCCCTCGCGCGCCGAATCGATGGCCGAGGCAAGCGCGAGCACCATCAGAAGCAGCGCCAGATCGTCGGTCGTCAGGAACATCGCGCTGCTCAGCACATACGGATTGAGCAGGAACGCAACGCCCGCGAGCGCGCCGAGCGCCTCGCGCCCCGACAGGCGCGCCACCACGCGCGCAAGCACGACCGCCGCGGCCAAGCCGAACAGCGACGACACCAGCCGCAGCCCGAGGTCGTCCGCGCCCATCCTGTCGAGCACCGCCATGAACAGGTGGTAGCCCGGAGTGGTCGCGGAACCGAAGTTCGAGAAGTCGGGGTTCGGAAGCTGCTCCGACAGGATCTTGATCACGGGGCGGTGGTAGTAGTCCTGGTCCCACGCCTCGCTCGGCCCGATCTTGCCGCCGATCACGAAGGGAAGCACCGCGACCGCCCACACGACGACAGGCGCCAGCCGCACGGCGAGCGCGCGGATCATGCGATGTCCTCGGGCTGGAAGAGCATCTCGAGCGCCCACTTCGCCTGCTCGGAGAACAGGATCACCCCGAGAAGCAGCGCGAAGAGCCCCACGCACGCGAGCACCACGCGGTCCTCGCGCAGCGCGGCAAGCGGGCTGTCCGAGAGCCCGCGATTCGCGCGGCGCCAGAAGCGATGGATCACCGCGAGCACGAGCGGCGTGAGCAGCGCCATGCCGTAGGCGCGCGGCCCGAAGATGCCGATCGCGTGCGGCGACAGCGTGTATGACACATACATGACCACGGTCAGCGTGGCCGACATGGCGATGAGCAGGTTGAGCTCGGCGGGGTCGCCGTAGCCGGCCGACGAGCGCCACGAGCTTCCCTCCTGCGCGGCGCGCACGAGATCGCAGGTTCGCTTGATGAAGCCGAGGAAGAGGCAGAGGAAGAACACGCACAGCACCAGCCACACGCTCAGCGACACGCCGATCGCAAGCGCGCCCGCCGCCGCGCGCAGGCCGAAGCCCGCGGCGATCGTGGTGATGTCGAGGATCGCGACCCGCTTGAGCGCGAGGTTGTACGCCGCCTGGAGCGCGATGTACGCCAGCACCGAGAGGACGAGCGCGATGCGCACCGTCGACGCAAGCCCGATCGCGGCGCCGATCAGCGCCACGCCGAGCCCGATCGCAAAGGGCGCCGACACCTCGCCCGCCGCGACAGGCCTGCGCCGCTTCACGGGGTGGCCGCGGTCCTGCGGGGCGTCGATCGCGTCGTTGATGCAGTACGAGCCGCTCGCCACCAGGCAGAACGATGCGAACGCAACGAAGATGCCCCACGACTTGGTTCCGAGCTCGACCTTGTCGCCCTGCGCGAGCTCGCGGGCCAGCCAGAACATGGGCGCGATCAGGACGAAGACATTCTTCGTCCAGTCGCCCGGCCGCATGAGTCGAAGGATGGCCGCCATCTGCCGCATCGTGGTCGGAATCTATCGGCGGATTCCCAACCCGACCCTCAGCGCAGCCGCAGCAAATCGGCCAATCGTCGCCCGCCCCGACTCCGCCCCCGCGCGCCCGGCGAACGGCTCGAGGAACGAGCCACGACGCCCGAAAGTTTCAAGGCCCGAAAGTTTCAAGGCCCGAAAGTTCCAAGGCCCAAAAGTTCCAAGGCCCGAAAGTTCCAAGGCCTCAAAGCCCCTCGCCCCCGAAGCCCATCAAGTCAGGATCCGACTATCATCGGCTCCTTCCCGAGACACCCATGGTTTCCGACACCCACAGCGCCCCCGCCGCCTCCGCGCACGCCTCGCGCCCGATCCGCTTCCGCATCAAGCGCCAGGACAACCCCGGCACCGCCCCCCGCTGGGAGGAGTTCGTGGTCGACGCCGAGCCCGGCGCCAATGTCATCGCCTGCCTGCAGCAGATCGCCCGCATGTCGAAGACCGCCGACGGCGCCGCCACCACCCCCGTCTGCTACGACTCGGGCTGCCTCGAGGAAGTCTGCGGCTCGTGCGCCATGGTGATCAACGGCCGCGTGCGCCCGTCGTGCTCGGCGCTCGTCGACAATGTCGTGGCCGAGGACGGCTCGATCACCCTCGAGCCGCTCACCAAGTTCCCCGTGGTGCGCGATCTCGCGGTCGACCGCAGCCGCGCCTTCGAGGCGCTCAAGCGCGTCAAGGCGTGGGTGCCCGTCGACGGCACCTACCACCTCGGCGCGGGCCCGAAGGACACCCCCGAGAACCAGGAGATGCGCTACACGCTCTCGACCTGCATGTCGTGCGCCTGCTGCCTCGAGGCGTGCCCGCAGTTCAACCTCGAGGAAGACAGCTCGAAGTGGGACTCGGAGTTCGTGGGCCCGCACGCGATCAGCCAGGCGCGCCTCTTCAACACCCACCCGACGGGCGCCACGCTCGCAGGCGAGCGCCTCGATGTGCTCATGGCCAAGGGCGGCGTGAACGACTGCGGCAACGCGCAGAACTGCGTGAAGGTCTGCCCGAAGGAGATCCCGCTCACCGAGTCGATCGCCGCCATCGGCCGCGCGGTCACGGTGCACGGCATCAAGAAGTTCTTCAGCGGCCGCTGAGCGCGCCACCCGATCGGTTCGACGCGCCCCGCGGCGATCGCGGGGCGTTTCACTTCGCGGCGGCCTCACACGAGGTCGGCGAGAACCTCGTTGGCGAGCATCGTGCCGCGCGGCGTGAAGCGCAGCCTGCCGTGCGCGCGCTCGAGAAGCCCGCCTGCGATCGCCCGCGCGATGATGCCCGCGCGCGGCGGAACGAGCGCCACCGCGCGCGACTCGAGCGCCGCGTCGATGCCCTCGGAAAGCCGCAGCCCGAGCATCAGCGCCTCGCTGGCGTGGCGACCCTCGTCGGGCGCCTCGTGGTCGACGACGGGTGGCGCGCCCGACGGGTCGCCCGCGAGCCAGTCGCCGAGCCGCGGCACGATCTTGAAGCGATGCCCCGCCACGAAGCCGCTTGCGCTCGGGCCGAGCGCCCACCACGGCTCGTTGCGCCAGTAGACGAGGTTATGGCGGCACTCGCGGCCCGCGCGCGCGAAGTTCGAGATCTCATACTGCGCGAACCCGTGCTGCGCGAGTGTCGCGCGCGTCGCGTCATCCTCGGGTACCTTGTACATCTCCTCGCGTCTGAACCTTCTACCTTCCCTCCCGTCTGGTGGTCTGCGTTGTGCGGTCTCATTGTGCCTCCGTCCGTTGTTACTCATGTTGTCGCAGTCCTTCTGGCACCATGGTATTGGGTCCCAGCACTCAACGTTGTTACAGAGCCGTGTCATCTTTCGGTAAGGTATTCTGTACTTACAGTAATCAATGTCTTTGAACGGGAGATCCGTCATGAACTCTAGCTATTTGAGCTTACCGGTCTGTGGATTCTCGATGATCCAATACTTCGGATCAAAGTATAGAACTATATATGGTCCGTTGCGATATATTATTA
>JBJTOV010000280.1:0-7393 GCA_046074745.1 Planctomycetota bacterium
CCTTGAACGCGGCGAGCTCCGCGGCCGACGGCTTGTGGCCGACGAGCAAGAGGTGCGCGACCTCCTCGAAGGTCGCGTTCTCGGCGAGATCGGCGATCTCGTAGCCGCGGTAGATGAGCTCCGTCTGCGTGACGGCGCAGATCGAGGTCTCGCCGACGGTCTGGCCGGCCAGGCCGCGGGTGTCGACGGGCTTTGGGGTGGACGGGGCTGCGGTGCTCGCTGCGGTGCTCATCGTGTCTCTCCGTGCTCTGGGGCGCATCGCGCGCGATGCGGAGGAGCGAGGATACACAGCGGCGGAAAGCGCGGGGCAAAAAAGAAAATCCCGCGACCGAGCGTCCTCGATCGCGGGCTTGTGAGCGGCAGGTTCCCTTTCCGCCGTTCACGACGCGACTACCTCGATAGCAGCCGCAGTCCCTTTTTACCTCCGCCCGCCGTCAGGTCCCTCAACCCAACGGCTTGCGAATCCCAGCGTTCCCTAAACGCCAGGGTCGGAGTGAACCGACACCCGATTATTCCATCTGTTCCGGGGGTGTGCGACTCCGACCTTCGAGATTCTTGCATTTTGGTCCTTGCGCGCGGCGATTCCCTTGGGCCTGCGGATTATCGGGTGGCGCGGCGCGCTCGGGCAGGCGCCGCCCCCGCCACCACCTTCGATTCCCGACGAGCCGATCGTAAACTCCTCAAATGCCGCGATTTCCGCGACTGTTTCCCCGCTTGCTCGCCCTCGTTCTCACCCTCGCCGTCCTTCCCGGCATGGCCGCCGCGACGGCTTCGGCGACTCCTCAGGACATCCGCCGTCCACCGCGCGCAGAGGCACCGCACGAGTACTTCCAGCGCGCGGGGCGCGAGCAGCGTTCGAAGCACTACCGCATCCTGAGCGATCTTCCCTCCGACGAGACGGAGCTGTACGCCGGGCACCTCGACCTGATCTACGAGGAGTACGCGCGGCGGCTCGCGGGCCTCGAGCAGCAGGCGCCCGAGATTCCGTTCGTGCTGATGTTCGCACGGGAGCGCGACTACCTCGAGGTGCTGCGCAACCGCTACGGCGTGAACGCCACGGGCAGCGGCGGCATGTTCTTCATCACGCCCGCGGGCGCGGCGCTCGCGTTCTTCACCGAGAGCCTGCCCCGCTCGCGCGTGCTGCATGTGGTGCAGCACGAGGGATTCCACCAGTACGCGCACAGCCGCTTCGCGGGCCGTCTGCCGCCATGGGTGAACGAAGGGCTGGCCGAGTTCTTCGGCGAGGCGATCGTGGTCGACGGGCGCGTGATCGTCGGGCAGGCGAGCGCGGGCGCCGCGGCGTCGGTTCGCGCGGCCGTCGAGGGCGGCACGACCGTGCCCTTCCTGCGCATCCTGACCATGGACGGCGACCAGTGGAACGCCAATGTGCGATCGGGAAACGCGGCCATCCAGTATGTGCAGTCGTGGGCGATGGTGCAGTACCTCGGCTGGGCCGATGGCGGCCGCTACCAGCGGCCGTTCGAGGCGTACCTGCGCCTTCTGCATGGCGGCGTGCCCAGCGAGCGCGCGTTCGTGCAGGCGTTCGGAACCAACGACATCGAGTCGTTCGAGCGCGCGTGGAAGGACTGGGCGAAGGACATGCAGCCGACCGCCTTCGCGGGCGCGGCGGCGCGGCTCACTTTCCTCGCCGAGGGCCTGCGGACGCTTTCGCGCGACGGGATCGCGGTCGAATCGCTCGAGGACGCGCTGGCCAAGCTCAAGGAGCGCGGGTTCAGCGTGGAGGTGACGATCCACGGACGCACCGAGCGCATCGAGCCGTCGCCCGCGATCCTGACCATTCCGCGCGACGCGCTTGCCAAGGCCGACCCCGTGCTCGAGATGGTCCCGCCCAGGAAGTCGGGGCAGACCACGGCGCAGCGGAAGCGCGAGGCCGACCATCCGACGCCGCCGTCGGTGATCACGCGCGGGCTCGAGCCGCGCGAGCTGGCGCTCGAGTGGACGCGCATGAAGTCGGGCGACGACTTCGAGTACAGGCTGCTGTCGCCGAAGGAGGCGCCCAAGGCGCGCCGCGAGCCGCGCGCGGGCGGGAAGCGCGAGAAGGACGCGAAGCCCGCGGAGGACGACAAGGACGCGAAGCCCGCGGGCTGACCGCTATCGGCGGTTCGCAGGGTGGTTCCACTGCTCGCCCGGCGTGTACGAGAGCAGCGCGTACAGCTCCTTGCGGCTCTGCATCGCGTCGAGCGAGCCGTGGAACCCGCCGTCGCGCGCGAGCGCGGCCAGGCCGTCCTCGACCGCCTTCATGGCGATGCGCATCAGGCTGAGCGGGTAGATCACGATCGACACGCCGAGCGCGCGGAACTCGTCGGCCGCGAGGTGCTTCGTCTTGCCGAACTCGGTCATGTTGGCGAGGGTTCGCCCGGGCGAAGCCTTCATGAACCGCGCGAATTCATCGGCGTCGTGCAGGCCCTCGGGGAAGATCACATCGGCGCCCGCCTCGCGGTAGAGGTTCGCGCGCGCGACCATGTCGTCGAAGCCCGTCACATGGCGCGCGTCGGTGCGTGCGATGATCACGAAGTCGCGCGAAAGCCTGTGGCGCGCCATCGCCGCGACCTTCTCGGCCATCGCCTGCGCGGACACGAGGTCCTTGCCGTCGAGGTGGCCGCATCGCTTCGGGAACTCCTGGTCCTCGAGGTGCAGCGCCGCCGCGCCCGCGCGCTCGTACTCGACCACCGTGCGCACGCAGCACTCGACCTCGCCGTAGCCCGTGTCGGCGTCGGCGATGACGGGCAGGCCCGAGGCGTCGGCGATCTCGCGGATGGTGCGGCACATCTCGGACAGCGTGATCAGGCCGATGTCGGGGTAGCCCGCCACATTCGCGGTGGCCCCGCCCGAGATGTAGGTGGCGGGGAAGCCCGCGCGCGCGACCGAGCGCGCGACCAGCGCGTTGAAGGCGCCGGGCACGAGCACCGTGCCCCTGTCCATGAGCTCGCGCAGCCGCGCGCCTGGGTTCGCGTGATCCATGCGGGGAATGTAGCGGTCAGCCGTAGGCGCGCGCGAGGGTGGCGCTCGGGTAGTAGCGCGCCAGGATCGCCTCGGACTTCGCGCCCTTGCGCGCCATGCCCTCGGCACCGAACTGGCACATGCCCACGCCATGGCCAAAGCCGCGGCCGGTGAGCACGATCTCGCCGCCCGCGACCAAGGGCTCGAAGTACGCGCTCTTCACGCGCTCCTTGAACGGGCGCATGGCCGCGGGGTTCGCAGGGTCGGCGTTGAAGGCCCAGCGCAGGCGCTCGGCCTCTACCTCGTATTCCTGACCGCGCGCGTCGGTGATTCCGTAGCGCGTGGGGCGGCCTGCGGCGTTCCGCTGCGCGACGGTCACGCGCTGCACGGCACCCACTCCCGCGAGCAGCGGGTAGCCCTCGACGCGCGCCCACGCGGGCAGCGTGCGCGAGAACGAGCCGGCGTCGACGCGGTTCTGCCAGCGGTAGTTCGGGCTGATCGAGCAGCATTCGTCGCGATCGCGGCCGCGCGCGGCGAGAGGGGCGATGTCGTGGCGGATGGGCGACTCGATGGTGCCCTGCGCCGACGCGCTCGCGCCGCCGCAGCAGCTCGAGTAGTAGGCGGGCACCACGAGGCCCTGGAAGAGGAGCACCTGTCCGCGCGTGGCGGCCACGGCGTCGAGGCTCTTCCGATGGGTGGTCGCGCCGATCCACGCCTGGCTGCGCTCGTCGCTCAGGACATCGTAGTGACGCGTGGCGCCGTACATGGCCATCGAGCAGAGCGCGTAGCTGCGCGCCGCCACGGCCTGCGCGCGGTGCGTGGCGGGCGCCCACGAGTTGTAGAGCTCCTTCGCGATCACGCCCGAGAGGTACTCCTCGAGCGGCACCTCGTGCACGATGTCGACCGCTTCGGCCGCGGAAGCGGGCTGAGGCACGAGGCGCACGGTGCCCGGCCACTCGCTGCCAAGCATGGACACGCGGCGCGGCTCGCCGCGCATGGCCGAGATCTCGATCGCGCCGCGCGTGCCGAGCTCGCTCGCGCGCGCCCAGCGCTTGCCTGCGCCTTCGGTCATGCGCCAGCCCGTGGGCGTGAGCGCGAGCTCGACCGGCGTGACCGCGGCGCGGCCCGCGGCGCCCGACGCGGCGTCGACGACCCACATCTTGGCACCCGGTCCATCGATGCGGACGCTCGGCGAAGTCTTGGGCAGCCCGCCCGTCTTGATGCGGATCGAGGGCTCGCCCGACGGCGGCGCGGGGCGGTCGATGGGCGCAGGCTGCGGCTTGGTGGTGGTCGCGGTGGCGTCGATCGGACCCTTCGGCTGCTCGGGGGCCTGCTTCGGTGCGTCGGCGTCGGAAGGCTTGGCGGCGGCGCCCTGCCCTGCGGCGCCCGCGCCGGATGCAAGCGTGCCCGCGGGCTGCGATCCGCCGCCAGCCGCGCGCTGCATGCCCTTCTTCGGCGCGCACGAGGAAAGCACGGCTCCCGCGGCGGCGACCGCGGTCACGAGCACGAAGCCGCGACGGGTGGAGAGCGATTCAGCCGCGCCCGCAGCGGGTGCGGGCGACAACGCGTGGGAACGACGGGCCGGGACCTGCGGATCCATGCAGAGACCTCCGTGTCGAACCGGGCGCGATCCGTCGCGCCCGTGGCCGCGATGACGCGGCCGTTCAGCTGAGCTGGCGCAGGGTCAGGCCGTGCTGGATCAAGCGCTCCTTGATCTCGTGCAGGCTGGTCGCGCCGAAGTTCTTGACGCCCATGAGCTCGGCCTCGGTGCGGGCGGCGAGCTCGCCGATCGTGGCGATGTTGAGCAGCTGCAGCGCCTTGCGGGCGCGCACCGAGAGCTCGAGCGAGGAGATCGGCTTGTTGAGCGTGGTCTCTGGAACAAGCTGCTTGAGCTCGTCGAGGATGTCCTTGCGGACGCCCGGGCGGCCGCCGGGGCCCTCGAGGCCCTGGCCGAGGCGCAGGCCCTTCGACTGGAGCATGTTCTTGATCTCGGTCAGGCTCTGCTCGCCGAAGTTCTTGTAGCTGAGGAGCTCGGCCTCGGTGATCTTGAGGAGGTCGCCGAGGGTGCGGATCTGCATCTTCTTCAGGCAGTTGCGCGCGCGCACGCTGAGCTCGAAGTCGGTGACGGGGGTGTCGAGCACCGCGTTGCCCACGCCGAAGCTCGGCAGTTCGGCCTCGACCTGCATGTTCTTGCTCGCGCGCACATCCTTCATGAAGAGCCGCGCGCGCGGGTGGTTCGGATCGGTGTCGACGACCTGGGCGAGCAGTCGCTCGGCGCGCAGGAACTCGCCGCGGTCCTCGCAGATGATCGCGAGGTTGACCAGCGCGTTCAGGTGCGGCTTCTTCACGCTGGTGAGCTCGGTGTAGAGCGCGACGGCCTCGTTCTCCTCGCCCGCAAGGTCGAGCAGATAGGCCAGCCGGAAAGTGACATTCGGATCGTCGGTCAGCTCGCGCGCCGCGCGGAGCTCGCTGATCGCGCCCGCGCGGTCGTTCGCCTTCTCGAGGCGCACGGCCTCGGCGATGTGCTTCTTCGCCGCATCGGGGTTGCTGGCCTTGCCACCGATCACCGTGTCGAGTCCGCTCGTGGTCATGTGTGTTCCGCGTTCATGCGCCCTGGTTTGCGACCAAGGCTTGCCTTCAGGGGCTTGAGGGGCTTGCAGGGCTTGCGATCAAGGCGGCCCACCGCCTTGTTCGGGGCGGCGAGTGTAGCCGCTCCGCAGATGGACGCAGCCTTCGGGGGAATTCCGACTTCCCATAACCGTCAGGCCTGCGGACGGTCGAGGAGGTGGATCCGCCGCCAGCCCCCCCGCTCGAAGCGCACGGTGAGGAACACCCCGAGCAACACGATGTACAGCGTGGCGGCCAGCCACGGGCCCTTCGAGGAAAGCTCGGGGTGGTATGCGCGCAGGTAGAAGCCGCCGCCCACGATGACGCTCCACGCGAGCACGACCGTGGCGAGGCCCGGGACGAGCGTGTCGCCCGCGCCGCGCAGCGCGTGCGCGTAGACGGTGCCGAGCGCGTCGAGCGTCTGGAAGACCGCGGCGAACAGGAACAGCGTGGACGCGATGCGCACCGCCTCCTCGGACTCGAGGAACACGCGCGCGAGCGGCTCGCGGAAGAAGACGAAGCACGCCGCGCACAGCGTCATCCAGCTCGCGGCGATGATCACCGCCGCGTGGCCGCTGCGCTTGGCGGCGTCGAGGTTGCCCTCGCCGATGTGCTTGCCCACGACGGCGGTGGCGGCGCTCGCGACGCCGAGCGCGGGCATGAAGCTGAGCATGATGTACTTCATCACCGCCGAGCCCGCGGCGTTGTGCGCTTCGCCGAAGGTGCCCACGAGGTAGACCATGAAGATGGCCCACGAGCCGCTCTCGCTGACGAGCTGCAGGCCCGCGGGCGTGCCGAGGCGCAGGATCTCGCGCATGGCGCGGAAATCGGGCCGCCACGCGCGGCGCACGGCGAACTCACGGTCGAGCCTGCGCGACAGGAACACGGCGAAGGGGACGAGCGCCTCGATGGCGATGCCGATCGCGGTACCGATCGCCGCGCCCGCCACGCCGAGCGCGGGAACGCCGGGCACGCCGGGCAGGTCGACGCCGAGCACCGTGGCGCCCTGCTCGCCGAAGATGAAGATGTAGTTGAACGCCACATTCGCGATGTTGCCCGCGATGGTGGCGAGCGTGATCACCTTCGGGCGCTGGAGGCCGTAGAAGAAGTTGGCGAGCGCCTTCGCGGCGACCGTGAAGACCGCTGCGCCGAGCAGGATGCGTGCGTAGACGATCTCGTCGTCGAGGATCTCGGGCGCGTGCATCTCGTAGCCGCGCAGGAAGGGCCCGAGCGCGATCGCGTACGGGACCAGCACGAGGGCCGCGAAGCCGACCGCGAGCCAGAGGCCCGCCAAGCCGTAGCGGGCGATCTCGGCGGTGCGCTTCGCGCCAACCCGCTGCGCGACCAGCGTGTTGACGAGAGCGAGCACCCCGAAGCAGAACGAGATCGGCGCCCACGACAGCGCGCCGCCGTTCGCCTGCGCGGCGACGGCCGCGTCGCCGAGCCCCGCCACCATCAGGCTGTCGACGAACTGCATCAACGCCCAGCTGAGCATCGAGATCGCCGCCGGCCACGCCTGCGACCAGACTTCACGGATGTCGGCGCGCGTGGCGATCATGCGGCGGAGGGTAGCGGCGCGGGGCCTCGGGGGGCCGCGCGGCAGTTCGGTGCCCGCAGGAGACTTGGGTGCTCCACCAAACTCGGGTGCGCGCACGAAACCTGCGCGCTCGCGCCAAACCTGCGTGCCCGCGCCAGACCTGCGTGCCCGCACCAAACCTGCGTGCCCGCACCAATCTTGGGTGCCCGCAGGCTTCAGCCTGCGGAACGGGGGATGTCCTGCGTCCGTGGACCCTCGCGCCTGTGGCTCCGCACCCTGAAGGGTACG
>JBJTOV010000281.1:0-5630 GCA_046074745.1 Planctomycetota bacterium
GCGCTCGCCGCGCCGCTGCTAGCGCACGCGGCACCTCCGCGGCTCGCGACATCGTCGCTGCTCGCCGACGGCCCCGCGGCGGCGCGCGAGGGCTCGCTCGATGCGTATCTCGCCTCGCTGCACGACGCGCTTGGCCGCGAACTGAACGGAAAGGCGCCGAAGATCGTCGCGAAGTTCGCCGCGACCGACGCGGGCGCTCTCGCCCTGATGCAGCACATGCTGCTTGAGCGGATCGGCGCCGAGACGCGCGCCGAGCCCGCGTGCCGCGACGCCGCGGCATTCCTTCTCGGGAATGCCGACGCGCTCGGCATGTTCCTCGGCTCGGGCGATCCCGCGGCGGGCAAGTGGTCCGAGGCGCTGCGCGTGTTCGCGCGCGTCTCGGGCGGAAACGCAGGCCGCGAAGGCACCGGGGCGGACCTCGCGCTGCGACTGCGCATCGCCACGGCGCTCGTCTTCGCCGAGCCCGTGCGCTGGATGGCCGACGACAGCGTGATCGACCCCGCCGCGCGCGTGGCCAGCTACCTCGCGTGGGACGCCGAGGGCTCGCTGTTCCCGACATTCCGCGACCTCTCCGCGTGGGAGCTTCGCTATGTCGTCGGCAGCTGGTCGAGCGACGCGGACCTCGTGTGGGCGCGCGCCAACATCAAGCCCGACCTCAAGCGCCGCGACAAGGTGGGCGACGGCGCGCACATGCTCGCCTACAACCTGCACAACAAGAGCGGCGTGAGCGTGCAGGAGGGCCGGCGCTTCTACGACAACAAGCCGATGACGATGGCGGTCATGCTCGAGTACGGCGGCGTGTGCGGCGCGATCTCGCGGTTCGGAAGCTCGATGAGCCAGGCCTTCGGCGTGCCCGCGATGCCGGTCGGCCAGCCCGGCCACTGCGCGTTCATCTGGCAGCAATCGCCGCAGCGGTGGTCGATCAACAACGACATCTCGGGCTGGGCCGAAAGCGGCTGCCACGGCGGCATCTACATCCAGTGGGGCCATCCCGCGTGGCTCATGCCCGTGATGCAGGACGCGCAGCGCGACGCCAAGGCGTTCCGAGCCGCTGAGACGCTGCTGGCGGCCGCGGCGTTTGCGGATGAAGACGACCGCGGCGCGCTGTACGCCGAGGCGTGCAAGGCGTGCCCGCCGCACTACGGCGCGTGGAAGCTGCGCGTGGCGCAGGTCCGCAAGGCGCAGGACGCGAAGCGCCTGCCCGCCGACATGTCCGAGGCGTTCGCCGCGCATCCGATGGCGTTCGCGTCGCTCTTCACGGCGCTGCTCGATTCGGCGCCGGTCGCCAAGCCCGAGCGCGTGGCCGCGACGCAGCTTGCCGCGATGGCGAAGGGTGGCGCCGACGCGGGGCTCGTGTCGTACGCGCTGATGACGGTGCTCGAGCGCCAGGCGCGCATCGCGGCAGGAAAGGGCGCGGAGCGCGCGGCGTCGGCGCTGGTGCGCGGCGATGCGCCGGGCGACGGCGCGATTTCCGAGGAAAGGGGCATGGAGATCGTCGAGATGGCGCTTGGCGCCGCGGATCTCCTCGATGTGGCGCCTGCGGGCCCGGCGCACGACGCGTGGCTGCAGGCGATGCGCCGCGCGGCGCGCGGCGTCGTGCTGCAGCCCGCGGTGCGCGAGCGCGGCATGAAGCAGATCGAGCGCGGCATCGCGGTGCTCGTCCGCAACAACCGCGCGGGCGACGCGCGCTGGATCGCCGACCGCATCGTCGAGGCCGCGAAGGAAACGAAGGACGCGGCCCTCGAGCAGCGCGCGGCCGCGCTGCGTTCGTCGCTCAACTAGGAGTCGGCAAGGAGTACGCACGCACGATGGCGAACGACCCGACCATCCAGAAGGCGCTCGAAGACGCGGCGGCGGGCCGCATCGACGACGGCATCGCGTCGCTGCAGGCGCTGCTGCGCAGGCGCGCGCAGGACCTCGATGCGCTGGCCGCGCTCGCGCGGCTCCATGCGCTGAAGGGCGAGCACCAGCAGAGCGTGCAGCAGCTGGTGCGCGCGGTGATGATCGCGCCGAAGAACGCCGCATGCCGCATCAACCTCGGCTACGCGATGATGAACGCGCGGCGGAACGCGGAGGCCGCGAAGTCGTTCCGCGAGGCGCTGGCGATCGATCCGCGCGCCGCGGGGGCGTGGCTCGGCCTTGCGCTCGCCAGTCTCGTGTCGGGCGATTCGCGCGGTGCGCTCGATGCGTGCGAGAAGGGCCTTGCCGTGGCGCCCGCATGGCCGGATCTCGTCCGCTGCCAGGCCGCGGCGCTCGAACAGGCCGATCGGCTCGAGGACTCGGTGCGCGCGATGCAGCCGCTCGTCGAGCAGATGCCGCACGATGTGCAGCTCCACTCGCGCTACCTGCTCGCGCTCAACTACCTGCCGCTGCCCGCGGCCGAGATCGCCGCGGCGCACCGCAGGTTCCGCCAGGCCGCCAGCGCGCCGCCGCAGCCGCCCACGCCCGCGCGCGATCCCGCGCGGCCGCTGCGGATCGGCGTCCTTTCGGGCGACCTGCGCACGCATTCGGTCGGTTACTTCGCCGAGCCGTTCATGCGCGTGAAGCCCGAGGGCGGCGCGCTCGTCGTGTTCTCCGCGCATCCGCCCGCGCCGGGCGACGCGATGGAGCAGCGCTTCCGCGCGCTCGCCGACGAGTGGGTCGAGTGCGCGGCGCTCGACGATGCCGCGCTCGACCGCGCGATCCGCGGCAGGAAGATCGATGTGCTCGTCGAGCTCGGTGGTCACACGCAGACATCGCGGCTCGCCGCGCTCGACCGCAAGCCCGCGCCCGTCATCGTGACCGCGATCGGGTATCCGAACACGACGGGCCACGCCGCGGTCGACTGGCGCATCGTCGATTCGACGACCGACCCCGAGGGTTCCGAGCCGCTCTCGACCGAGCGGCTGCTGCGCATCGATCCCTGCTTCCTGTGCTACGAGCCGCCTGCGGGCGCGCCCGAGCCCCGCGTGCCCTCGGACGATGCGCCGTTCACCTTCGGCTCGTTCAACCTGACCACGAAGATCAGCGCGCAGACGGTGGCGCTGTGGAGCCGAGTGCTCGCCGCGGTGCCTCGATCGCGGCTCCTGCTCAAGGCGAAGTCGCTCGGCGACGAGGCGGCGCGCGCTGGCGTGCTGGCAAGGCTTTCGGCGGGCGGCATCGACGCATCGCGCATCGACGCGATCGCGTTCACCGACACGGTCGAGGCGCATCTCGCGCTCTACGGCCGCGTGCATGTGGCGCTCGACACCGTGCCCTACAACGGCACCACGACGACCTGCGAGGCGCTCTGGATGGGCGTGCCCGTCGTGGCGCTCGAGGGCGACCGCCACGCGGCGCGCGTGGGGGCGAGTCTTCTGCGTGCGGCGGGCGCGCCCGAGCTCGTGGCGGGCAGCGAGGATGCCTTCGTGGCAATCGCGTCGGGCTTGGCGGCGGACCCCGGGCGCCTGATGGAGCTGCGCGCGGGGCTGCGCGGTCGCCTCGCCGCGTCGGCGCTTCTTGACCGCGACATGTATGCGCGGCGCTTCCACGAGGCGCTGCGCCGCGCGTGGCGCGCATGGTGCGAGGGAACCTGACGCGCATGGCCGCCGAGAACCCCATCCAGCGCGCGCTGCGCGACGCCCGCGAAGGCAGGCTTCAGGAGGCGATCGCGTCGCTGCGTTTCCTTGCGAAGCGCCAGCCGAACAACCCCGATCCGCTGCAGGTGCTCGGACTGCTGCTCACGCAGGCGGGCCAGACCGAGCAGGCGCTGGTGCAGCTTGCGCGCGCGGTGGCGCTTGCGCCGCAGGTGCCTGCGTACCGCAGCAACTACGCGAACGCGCTGCTTGGCGCGGGGAAGGCCGCCGACGCCGCGGCGCAGTACCGCAAGGCGACCGAGCTCGATCCGCGCTACGAGAAGGCATGGCTTGGGCTCGCGCTGGCGGCGACGCGCGTCGGCGACACCGAGGCGGCGTTGGCCGCGTGCGCGCGCGGCCGTGCGCTGCGCAGCCCGTGGCCCGAACTTGCGCGCGCCGAGGCGATGGCGCTCGAGGAGGGCGATCGCATCGACGAGGCGGTGGAGGTGCTTTCCGCCGCGGTGGCGGCGAGCCCGCGCGACGCAGAACTGCGCGGGCGGCTGCTGCTTGCGCTCAACTACACGGATGTCGGCGCCGCGGAGATCGCGGCGGCGCATCGCGCGTACGGCGGCTGCGTGGCGGGTGCGATGCGTGCGCCTGCGGCGCGCGCGAGCGGAGGGCCGCTGCGCGTCGGCGTGCTGTCGGGCGACCTGCGCACGCATTCGGTCGGGTACTTCGCCGATGCGTTCCTGCGCAAGGCCGCGGGTGAGGTCGAGTGGATCGTGTTCTCGACCGTCGCGCCTGTGCCGGGCGACGCGATGATGGAGCGCTTTCGCGCGGCGGCCGATGCGTGGGTCGAGTGCGCGTTCCTCGACGACGCGGCGCTCGATGCGGCGATCCGCGCGCGGGAGCTCGATGTGCTGCTCGAGCTTTCGGGCCACACCGCGGGCAGCAGGCTGCAGGCGATTTCCGCGAAGCCTGCGCCTGTCGTGGTGAGCGCGATCGGATATCCGAACACCACGGGGCACCCCGCGGTCGACTGGCGCATCGTGGACTCGACGACCGATCCCGCGGGCTCGGATTCGCTTGCGACCGAGCGGCTGCTGCGGCTCGATCCGTGCTTCCTCTGCTATGTGCCGAGCGCGTCGGCGCCCGAGCCTTCGATGCCTGCGGCCGACGCGCCGCCGACCTTCGGCTCGTTCAACCTGAGCACGAAGGTGTGCGCGCGCACGGTGGAAGCGTGGTCGGCGGCGATGCGCGCGGTCGCGGAGTCGAGGCTTCTCGTGAAGTCGCGCGCGCTCGAGGGGCGGGTGGCGCGCGAGCATTTCCTCGCGCGGCTCGAGGCGGGCGGCATCGCGCGCGAACGCGTCGAGATCGTGGCGTACACGAGGGGCGTTGCCGAGCACTTCGCGCTTTATTCGCGCGTGCATGTGGCGCTCGACACCATGCCGTACAACGGCACGACCACGACCTGCGAGGCGCTGTGGATGGGCGTGCCCGTGGTCACGATCGAAGGCGACCGGCACGCGGCGCGCGTGGGCGCGAGCCTGCTGCGTGCGGCGGGGCGGGGGCAGTGGGTGGCGCGAAACACGGACGAATTCGCAGGAATCGCAGCGCGGCTTGCGGGCGACCGGGCCGCGCTTGCGGCGTTGCGAGGCGAAATGCGGGATTCGCTGCGTTCCTCGGCGCTTCTTGATCAGGCGGGGTACCGCGCGCGGTTCCTCGACGCGCTTCGGGCTGCGGCGGGGCGCGGGCTCGGCGCGAGGTGATTTTTCGCGGAAACGCCTGCCGCGCCGTGCGCTTCGTTGACATGGTGCGGCCGCGAAGTCATGCTTCACGCATGGCCGCGAGTCCCCGCAGCGTCGCCCATCGGGCGTTCACCCTCGTCGAGCTCCTCGTGGTGATCGCGCTTGTCGCGGTGATCCTCTCGCTCGTCCTCTACGGCTTCGTGCAGGTCCAGCGCCAGGCGCGCTCGGCCAAGTGCCTGTCGAACCAGCGGCAGATCAACTTCGCCTTCAACTGCTACTACAACGACAACGCGGGCCGCTTCTGTGGCGTGGACACCGACCGCAACCCGTGGGACTGGGTGAAGACGCC
>JBJTOV010000282.1:0-2723 GCA_046074745.1 Planctomycetota bacterium
CGAGCTTCCAGCCCGCGGTCGTCACCAACCCCGCGCCGAAGTTCGACGGCGTCTCGCGCGAGATGCCCGCGACCTCGAATCCGAACGCGTCCACGGCGTCGCAGGCGAAGCCGCGGCTCAACCCCGAGTATGCGGGCGAGAAGCCGTTCGAGCCCGCGTTTCCGAAGATCGACGCGATTCCGACTGCCGAAGCGCCTGCATCGGGGAATCGTGCATCGGGGAATCCTGCACTGGGGAATCCTGCACCGATGAATGCAGCGGCGGAAGCCGAACTCGCGGTGGCCGCCGCCACGCAGACATCGCACGCCTCCGCCGCGATCGCTGCTCCTGCCGTCGTCGCAACGACCGTGGAACTGGTTCCCGACACGCCTATCGCCGCGCCGACGCAGGGTCCCGGGTTCTTCGCACGCATGCTCGCGCATGGCGCCCGCATCCTGCGCTTCGTCGCCTCGCTGCCGCTGCGCGCCTGCGCCTTCCCGATGCGCTTCGTGCCCGATGACGCGCGCACCGTGGTCGGAATCGCCGCGATCACGCTGGTTCTCTGGACTCCCGCCGCGTGGTGGTTCGCCGCCACGCGCGCGAAGACGCCGGGCGTCGGCCCTGTCGCGGTCGTGCCGCGCGAGGCTCCCGCGAACGCCGACGGTGCGGCGAGCGCCGAATCGAGCGGTGCCGCGAAGTCCGACGCGCACGCGAAGCCCGCGTCGACGGGCCACTGAACGCCTCGCGGCTTCGAATCACGCCGAAGGCTTGCCGCCAAGCAGACGCGCCATGGCCTCGTGCGTCTCGCGCGCCGCGCCCGACAGCATGGCGGCCTGTTCGTCGGCGTGGTAGCTCGAGCGCACCAGCGGGCCGCTCTCGCACACCTTGAATCCGCGGGCAAGCGCCTCGCGGCGGAACATCGCGAACTGGTCGGGGTGCACCCAGCGGTCGATGGGCAGGTGGTTGCGGGTCGGCTGCAGGTACTGGCCGATCGTCATGATGTCGGCGTCGCTCGCCGCGCGCACATCGTCGAGAAGCTCGAGGATCTCGTCGTCATGCTCGCCGATGCCCGCCATGATGCCCGTCTTCGTGACGAGTCCGCTTGCCTTGAACTGGCGCAGCACCGCGAGCGAACGCTCGTACTTCGCCTGCGGGCGCACCGCAGGGTGCATGCGCCGCACCGTCTCCATGTTGTGCGAGATGATCTCGGGCCGCGCGTCGCACACGGTCTGGATCGCCTTCTCGTCGCCCTGGAAGTCGCCCACGAGGATCTCGACCGACATGCCGGGGCACGCCTCGTGCACGCGGCGCACGGTCTCGGCCCACACGGCGGCGCCGCCGTCGGGCAGCTCGTCGCGGTTCACGCTCGTGATCACGACATGCTTCAGGCCCATCAGCTTCAGCGATTCGGCCACGCGGCGCGGCTCGTCGAGGTCGTACACGGGCGGCTTGCCCGTCTTCACATTGCAGAAACCGCAGGCGCGCGTGCAGGTGTCGCCGAGGATCATGATGGTCGCGGTGCCGCGGCCCCAGCACTCGCCCATGTTCGGACACGAGGCCTCCTGGCAGACCGTGTGCAGCCTGTGGCTGTCGATGATGCCCTTCAGCCGCTGGTAGCCCTCGCCGCCCGGGACGCGCGCGCGCAGCCACTCGGGCTTGCGCTGGATGCGCAGGTGGTGCGCCTCGGCCTCGCGGTTGTTGATGACGAGCGAGGTCAGCTCGAGCTTCGCCGCGCCCGCGGAGCGCTGCGTGTCGCCGCCGAGCGGACGCGGATGCCGCGCCAGCGTGCGCGCCACCGCCTCGGGCGAGGGTGCGCCCTGCTGCGGAGTTGCTGCGGGTTCCTGCGCGGACATGGATCGCCAGTGTAGGCGAACGGGCCGCCCTGCTACCATCTCGCCCCCATGCCGAGCGCCATGTCGTCGAGCACACGCGAGATCCGCCACCGCACGGCGCGGCTTTCCAACGGCCTCGAGATCCAGGCCGAGGTCGATCCCACGGCGCACACGGCCGCCATCGGCTTCTTCGTGAAGACGGGCGCGCGCGACGAACCGGCCGAACTTATGGGCGTGTCGCATTTCCTCGAGCACATGATGTTCAAGGGCAGCGAGCACCGCCGCGCCGAGGAAGTCAACCGCGAGTTCGACGAGCTGGGCGCCGCGCACAACGCGTTCACCACCAACGAGCTCACCGCCTACTACGCGCATGTGCTGCCCGACCGCGCGAGCGGCGTGCTCGAGATCCTGGCCGACATCCTGCGCCCCGCGCTGCGGCAGAACGACTTCGACGAGGAGAAGCAGGTCATCCTCGAGGAGATCGCGATGTACGCCGACCAGCCGTTCTGGGTCGGTTACGAGGCGATGATGGAGCGCCTGTACGCAGGTCATCCGCTTGCGCACCGCGTGCTTGGCACGGTGAAGACCGTGGGTGCGCTTGGCCGCGACCAGATGGCCGACTACTTCGCGCGCCGCTACTCGGCCGACAACACCGTGCTCGTGGCCGCGGGCGACATCGACTTCGACGCTCTGGTGCGCGACGCCGAGCGGCTGTGCGGCGGCTGGAACACGGCGCGTCCCGGGCGCGAGCATCCGTCGTGGATCCCGGGCGCCGCGACCGCGCGGCTTCATCTTCCGAACACCGCGCGCGCGTATGTGATCCTGTCGATGCCCGCGCCGCCCATCCAGGACGACCTGCGCTACGCCGCGGGAATCCTGATGCATGTGCTCGGCGGCGGCGACGGGTCGCGC
>JBJTOV010000283.1:0-2917 GCA_046074745.1 Planctomycetota bacterium
CTTCATGAAGCCCGACCGCGTGGTCTGCGGCGTCGAGAGCGAGCAGGCCGCCGAGGTGATGCGCGAGCTCTACGAGCCGTTCGTGCGCCAGGGCAACCCGATCTACATCATGGACGTCCGCTCGTCGGAGATGGTGAAGTACGCCTCGAACGCGATGCTTGCGTGCAAGATCTCGTTCATCAACGAGATGGCGAACCTGTGCGAGCGCTACGGCGCCAACATCACGAGCGTGCGCGAGGGCATGTGCGCCGACAAGCGGATCGGCAACCAGTTCCTCTACCCCGGCCTCGGCTACGGCGGCTCGTGCTTCCCGAAGGACACGCTGGCGGTCGTGTCGATGGGCAAGGCGATCGGGTTCGACTGCGAGCTGAACGCCGCGGTCCACCGCGTGAACCAGGCGCAGCGCCGCCACTTCTGGACGAAGATCGAGGGCGCGCTTGGCAAGGATCTGAAGGGCAAGCGGCTTGCGTTCTGGGGCGTGGCGTTCAAGCCGCGCACCGACGACATCCGCGAGGCGCCGTCGATCAGCCTGATGCGCATGGCCGTGGCCGCGGGCGCGAAGGTGCGCGCGTTCGACCCCGTGGCGCTCGAGAACCTCGGCAAGGAGTTCCCCGAGATCGAGCACGCGAAGGACATGTACGACTGCCTCGAAGGCGCGGATGCGCTCGTGATCTGCACCGAGTGGAACGAGTTCCGCTCGCCTGACTTCGACCGATTGGCGCGGCTGCTGCCGTCGAAGCTGGTCTTCGACGGACGGAATCTCTACAAGCGGCAGGCCATGGAGGAGCGCGGGTTTGCGTATCACTCGGTGGGACGGGCTCCTGTCGGCGTGCGCTGAGGGGCGTTCCTGAAGGGCGACCGTCGCGTATTCTTCGATCACCGTGAACGAACTGCTGATCTCGACCGCCGACGGACGCACGCTGGCTCAAGGGCCGCTCGAGCCGACGCGCGCGTACTGGATCGGCCGCGAGTCGCAGTGCGACTTCACGCTCGGCGACCCGTCGGTGAGCGCGAAGCATGCGCTCGTCTTCTGTGCCGCCGGGCGCTGGCATGTGGCCGACGCCGGTTCGCTGACCGGACTCGAGACCGAGGCGGGGCCGACGCGCGCGGCCGTGTTTGCGGCCGATGCGTGGATCAAGGTGGGAAGCGTGTATCTGTGGCTTTCCGGGCCGATCCCGCCTGCCGGCGAAATGCCCGACGGCTCGAGGTCGGACCCCGCGCGGCCTGTGAAGCTCGCGATCGAGCGCGATCCTTCGGAGCCAGCGCCCGAAACCGACCCAGCGCCCGCCGAGGTGCTGACCGTGAGCGACGCCGCGGGAGCGGTGCATCTCTGCGCCGACCTCACGGGGGCGGCGGGGCGCAAGGCGACGGGCGTGCCGCGGATCCTGGTCGGGCGCGCCGCGTGCTGCGACCTGCAGATCCTGCATCCGTCGGTCGACCCCGTGCACTGCGTGCTGGCGCTCGGCGCGCAGCACTGGTCGCTGGTCGACGCGGGCTGCGAGGACGGCATCATGATCGCGGGCAAGCGCTGGTACAGGAAGCGCATGGAACCGGGAACCTCGGTTCCCGTCGGGGATTTCGCGCTTTCGGTCGTGCGGCTCGCCCGCACGCAGGCCGCGCTCGAGGTGCCCGGACTCGACGGTGCGCCGTCGCCGCGCAGGCCGTCGGCGTTCCTCGGGTAGGGCGCGGGAGCGCTGAAAACCCCTGAAAACATAGGGAATCCGCCGAGTCGGCGAAAAACATCGTATTTCTAGGCATTTTTGGGGGTCGACGGCCTTGCAACGAAGGTCCGACCCCTTTATTTTCCATCGAATCCGACAGGCAGGGAGCCTGTCACACAAGGCAAGAAAGGATTCCGCCACATGGCCAGCAAGATCAAGATCACCGCCGCTTCGAAGGTCCGCACCAAGGGTTCCATCTACAAGGACATCGCCACCGTCACCGGCCTGACCCGCAAGCAGGTCGTCTCGGTGTTCGACACGATGACCGAGATGATGAAGGCCGACCTCGGCAAGAAGGGCTGCGGCACCTTCAACTTCCTCGGCCTCGCCAAGATGCGCACCGTGAACAAGCCCGCCACCAAGGCGCGCAAGGGCAAGAACCCGTTCACCGGCGAAGAGATCACCATCAAGGCGAAGCCCGCGAGCCGCAAGGTCCGCATCCGCGCGATGAAGGGCCTGAACGACTCGATCTGAGGCGCAGGCGACTGTCGCGTGAGCCGCTGAACGCGGCTCGAGCATCTTCGCCTGCTTGGGCGAGGAACACGAACTCGATCGGCGCGCGCTGCAAGGCGCGCGCCGATTGCTTTTTGAGCGAAGGTGAAGCTGCGCTGCCGAGGAGGCGGATGACGCCGATGTTCCGAAGGAACATCGGGTGGCTATCTCGAAGACGATGGGTCGCCGATACCACGATCTCGGCTCGACGCCGTCGGCCACGGGCCGACGGATCACGGACCGGCGCTGCGCGCCGCGGCCCACCCGAGATCGTCGGACTGGGCGACCCATCGCCTGCGGGATGGGCACCCGCCGCCTTCGGCGGCGGCGATGTGCCGAGATCGGGAGCCGAACCTCCGAATCCCGCCGCCTTCGGGCGGCGGCGATGAACCGAGATCGGGAGCCGAGCCTCCGAATCCCGCCGCCTTCGGGCGGCGGCGATGAACCATCATGTTGTCGCCCGACGCCGTCGGCCCATGGCCGACGGGTGCCCGTCTCGAAGACGATGGGGCGTCGATACCACGATCTCGGCTCGACGCCGTCGGCCACAGGCCGACGGATCACGGACCGGCGCTGCGCGCCGCGGCCCACCCGAGATCGTTGGACTGGGCGACCCATCGCCTGCGGGATGGGCACCCGCCGCCTTCGGCGGCGGCGATGTGCCGAGATCGGGAGCCGAACCTCCGAATCCCGCCGCCTTCGGG
>JBJTOV010000284.1:0-2875 GCA_046074745.1 Planctomycetota bacterium
CGCGTGCGCTTCGTGACCAAGCCCGACGGCAGCAAGTCGCGCGTCGCGGCGCGCGGCGGCAAGGAGCTGCACCAGCTCCACGGCCCCCGCAAGGAGAAGTGATTTCCCGCGGCTCCGCCGCAGACGCCAAGGTCGCCCCGCGCGACACAGCCTGAAAGAGACGAAGAATGCCACACAAGACCCGCACCAACTATCCCCGGCTCCAGCAGGCCTACAAGGATGTCGTCCTTGGCAAGGCCATCCAGGAGTTCGGCCTGAAGAACCTGCACGAGGCCCCGCGCCTGACCAAGATCGTGGTCAACGCCGGCATCGGCAAGTACCTCGACAACGCCAAGCTGAAGCCCGAGGTGCGCGACCAGTTCATCGCGAACTTCCGGACGATCACGGGCCAGCGCCCGATCATGATCAAGGCCAAGAAGGCCGTCGCGCAGTTCCGCGTCCGCGAGGGCATGCCCTCGGCGTTCATGGTCACCCTGCGCCGCGACCGCATGTGGCACTTCATGGACCGCCTCATCAACCTGGCGATCCCCCGTATCAAGGACTTCCGCGGCGTCAAGGACAAGTCGTTCGACAAGGGCGGCTCGTACTCGATGGGTCTCACCGAGCAGGCTGTGTGGCCCGAGATCAACATGGCCAACGCCACGATCACCCACGGCATGCACATCACCTTCGTGTTCGAGAACTCGAACCCGAAGATGAGCCGCTATGTGCTCGCCGAGCTCGGCATGCCGTTCGTGAAGCCCGAGGAGAAGAAGCAGAAGAAGGCTTGAGCCCCGGCCCGACGCCGGACACCCAGACGACACCGCGCCGCACGGCGCATCACGGAATCAACCATGGCCAGCACCCGAACCTTCAACAAGATGAAGCGCAAGCCCAAGTTCTCCACCCGCCAGGAGGTGCGGTGCGAGATCACCGGGCGCAAGCGCGGCGTGTACCGCAAGTTCCGCATCTGCCGCCACCAGCTCCGCGAGCTGGCGCTGCAGGGAATGATCCCGGGCATGCGCAAGGCCAGCTGGTGATCCTCCGCGACCGACACGACTGAACGACGACAGAAACACGCCTCCTGCGGCGATCCGCAGGGGCAGGAGACACAGGAATGTCCGTGCAAGACCTCACCGCCGACATGCTGACCCGCATCCGCAACGCCGTGCGGAACCGCGAGAAGTCCGTGGTCGTCCTCTCCAACAAGCTCAACCGCGGAGTCGCGGGCGTGCTGAAGGACGAGGGCTACATCTCCGACTTCGAGAATGTGGCCGACGGCCGCCAGGGCCTGATCCGCATCCAGCTGAAGTACGGCACCCGCGGCGAGAACATCATCAACGAGATCCGCCGCGTCTCGAAGGCCGGCTGCCGCACCTACTCGGCGGTGAACGAGCTCCCGCGCCCGCTGCAGGGCCTGGGCATCTCGATCGTCTCGACGAGCCGGGGCATCATGAGCGACCGCAAGGCGCGCGAAATGCGCGTCGGCGGCGAAGTGGTCGCCACGGTCTGCTGACCGGCGCCCTGAACGAACGACCGAACGACGAAGACAGACGCCACAGAGCAAGAAGTACGGCAGGAGAACCCCATGTCGCGCATCGGCAAGAAGCCCATCACCGTCCCTGCGAACCTGAAGGTCGCCGTGAACCCCGCCACCCGCGAGGTCGCGATCTCGGGCCCCAAGGGCGACACCCTGAAGTTCGCCTACCGCCCCGAGGTCTCGGTGGCGTGGAGCGAGAAGGACCGCACCATCCAGTGCTCGACCGACATGGCGCGCCTCGAGGAAGGCAACCGCCGCGCGTTCTGGGGCACCACCCGCGCCAGCATCGCCAACATGATCAAGGGCCTCACCGACGGCTACTCGGAGAAGCTCGAGATCATCGGCGTCGGCTACTCGGCCAAGATCGTGGGCAAGAACCTCGAGCTGAAGCTCGGCTACGCGAACACGATCACCCTTGCGGTTCCCGCGGGCGTGAAGGTCGACATCGCGACCGAGGGCGGCATCTTCGTCACCATCAGCGGCGCCGACCGCCAGCGCGTCGGCGAGTTCGCCGCCGCGATCCGCTCGAAGCGCAAGCCCGAGCCCTACAACGGCAAGGGCATCAAGTACTCCGGCGAGACCATCATCCGCAAGCAGGGCAAGGCGACCGGCGGCTGATCGCGGTGACGCGCGCCGCGCGAACCGCGGCCTGCCCCGCAGCGCCCCCGACCGACCGAACCACGACAGCAGACAGAAGGACCAGATCCATGAACCGCACGACCATCAAGCGAGTCCGCCGCAGCCGCCGCAAGCAGGGCATCCGCAAGGAGCTCTTCGGGATGCCCGACCGTCCGCGGCTCTCGGTGTTCCGCTCGCTGAACCATGTCTACGCGCAGGTGATCGACGACCTCTCGGGCCGCACGATCGCCTCGGCGAGCACCCTCGACAAGGACTTCAAGTCGAAGGGCCTGGCCGGAGCCAAGATGAGCGAGGCGACCGCGGTCGGCAAGCTCGTGGCCGAGCGCGCGAAGGAGAAGGGCGTGTCGAAGGTCGTCTTCGACCGCAACGGCTACCTCTATCACGGCCGCGTCAAGGCGGTCGCCGACGGCGCCCGCGAGGCGGGCCTGCAGTTCTGATCCGAGCACCCGTGATCCACGCGAACAGATGAGCACGACGCGCCGCCCCGCAGGGCGCCGCGAACGAAGGCTGGAAAAACCATGGCAGAGATCATCGACGAAACTTCCTCCATCGAGTCGACGACCGTCGGCGTCTACCGCACCTCGTCGACCGTCGCAGGCGGCCGCCGCTTCAGCTTCTCGGCGATGGTCGTCGTCGGCGACCGTCGCGGTCGCGCGGGCGTCGGCTACGCGAAGTCGAACCAGGTGCCGCAGAGCATCGAGAAGGCGCAGAAGGAAG
>JBJTOV010000285.1:0-3509 GCA_046074745.1 Planctomycetota bacterium
GCCGGCGATCTCGCCCGCGTCCTTGGTGGCCTGGCGCTGCGCGTCGTTGAAGTAGGCGGGCACGGTGATCACCGCGCGCTCGACCTTCTCGCCGAGGTAGTCCTCGGCGACCTTCTTCAGCTCCTGAAGCACGATCGCCGAGACCTCGGGCGGCGTGTACTGCTTGCCGCGCACCGAAACGCCGACCAGCTCGTCGCTGCCGCCGGTCACATCGTAGGGCACCATCGTCTGCTCCTTGGCCACCTCGTTGCGGCGGCGGCCCATGAAGCGCTTGATCGAGAAGACGGTGTTCTTCGGGTTGGTGACCTGCTGGTGCTTCGCGGGCTGGCCGACCAGGCGCTCGCCCTTGTCGGTGAACGCCACGACCGAGGGGGTCGTGCGGTTGCCCTGCGCGTTGATGAGGACCTTCGGCTGGCCGCCTTCCATGATCGCCACGCACGAGTTGGTGGTGCCGAGGTCGATGCCGATGATCTTGCCGGTGCTTGCCATGGTTCTGGGTTCCTTCCCGTCCGGCGGTGCCGGACGACTGTCAGACGCTGCCCGAGCCCAATTGGCCTCGGGTCGCCCGCAAAAGCAAAGCCGATGCCAGCCCTTCCCGCCCCATCGGGCGCCGTTCCGCCGCCAACCCGTCCGAGACGACGCGCGCGTCTGCCAGA
The DNA here is from genome assembly GCA_046074745.1 of Planctomycetota bacterium. Taxonomy (GTDB): domain Bacteria; phylum Planctomycetota; class Phycisphaerae; order Phycisphaerales; family SM1A02; genus QWPT01. Next base: position 657 of record JBJTOV010000285.1, read on the forward strand.
ACGGCACTCGCTACGCTTCCCGACCGTGCCCGCCCGCCCGACCATCGACTTCCCGTTCGTCGCCGCGCTCATGCGGGACGCCACCCGCAAGGCGGTCGCCGCCCGCCCCGCGCTGCCTGCCGAAGCCATCGTGCGCAAGCCCGACGGGTCGGTGGTGACCGCGGTGGATGTCGCGCTCCAGATCTACATCCTCGACGCGCTCGAGCGCAGGTTCGGGCCCACGGTCACCATCGCCGAGGAGGACCTTTCCTCGATCGGCGGCAAGCCAGCGGCCGAGGCGCATTGCGCCGAACTGCTGCGGTCGTGGGGTTTCGACGGAGGCGCCGCGCGGCGCGACTGGGCGCTCTCCTGCGGTGCCTTCGACGCACCCACCCACGAAGTCGACAGGGTCTGGGTGCTCGATCCGATCGACGGGACGCAGGGTTTCGTCGACGGCGACCACTGGTGTCCGTGCCTCGCGATGCTCGAGCGCGGCGAGGTCGTGTTCGCCGCGAACGGCCACCCGACCGTTCTTGGCGAGCGCTTCGCGGGCGGAATCGGGCTTTCCGCGGTTCGCGGCGCGGGAACCTGGGTGCAGGCGATCGACGAGGGCCCGGGGCTCGCCGCGCGAGCCGAGGTGCGTCAGGACGCGCCCGCCGCGGAGGAGGCCGTGCGCGTGGTCGCGCCTGCGCGCGCCACCGAGAGCCAGATCCGCATGCGCCGCGCGACAGGCGAGGCCACGGGGCATCCCGTGCGCCTCGTGCATTCCGACAGCCAGACCAAGTACGCGCTCGTGGTTGCGGGCGAGGCCGACATCGCCTTCAGCCGCCGCGGCAAGGGCCCGGGCAAGTACCTCTGGGACCACGCGGGCGCCACGCTCCTTGCGCGCGAGGCGGGCGCGTGGGTGGGCGACACCGACGGCGGTCCGATCGACTGTGCGCAGGGGCGCCGCATCAGCGCGAACAACGCGGTGATCTGCGCCGCGCGCGGCCTTGGGCCCGCGGTGGCGGCATCGCTCGCGGCGCGCGACCGCGCCGAGGGAATCGGCTGATGCGCGCCGCCGCCGCGTGGGTGCTGTCGGTTGCGTCGGCGGCGTGCCTCGCGGCCTACCTCGCGTCGACGGTGCTCACCGACCGCGTGGCCTCGATGCAGCTCGCGTGGTGGATTCCGCGCGCGCCCTTCGCGCTCGGCTGCGTGGTCCTTCTGCTCGCCGCCGCGCTCGCGTGGCGGCGCGGAGCCCGCGCGCGCCGTGCGTATCTCGCCATGTCGGCGCTTGCGGCCGTGTTCGCCGCGCTCGACCTCGACCGCGACTTCGGCCTGCCGCGCGCGCGCCCCGAGGGCGGCGTGCGCATCGTGCAGTGGAACACCGCGTGGACCTCGGAGCGCGACGCGGACACGGCGCTCGAGGCGCTGCTGTCGCTCGACGCGGACCTGTTCGTCCTCGGCGACATCGGGCACCTCTTTCGCGGCGGCGGGTTGGGGCGCGCGGAGGCGCTCGGCTACACGCTGCGCTCGCGCGGCCGGCTCTCGCTGCTCAGCCGCCTTCCGGTGGGCGAGGCGCGAATCCTGCACGCCGCCGAGGGTGCGACGGTCAGCCGCTTCGCCGTCGAGACCTCTGACGGCCCGCTCGTGATCGACGCCTTCGACCTGCCGCGCGACCCGAGGCGGCCGAGATACCAGGCCGCGGCGCAGCTCGCGCTCGACCTCGCGCGGCAGGGCCCCGCGCCCGATGTGATCGTCGGCGACTTCAATTCGACGCGGGGCAGCGCCTCGGTCGAGCTGCTCCTCCCCGGCGGCATCGAGGCGTTCGCCGCGTCGGGAACCGGATGGGGCGGCACCTACCCGCGGTACCGGCCGTGGCTCGCGATCGACCTCCTGCTCGCGAAGCCGCCGTGGCGCACCGTGTGGGCGAAGGTGCACGACCTCGGCGCGCGGCCGCACCGCGCGCAGGAGGTCGTCCTGCGCAAGGCGGGCTGAACTCGCGGGCTCAGCGCGTCATTCCATCGCTGTCGATGAACCGCCACATGCCCTCGAACAGGCTCTCGTTGATGAAGAGGGCGTTGCTGCCGTCGGGCAGGTTCTTCACCATGTCGCCGCGCGTGTCGGCGCGCCACGAGACGGAGCAGTCGCCGTGCAGGCGGTTGGTGCCCACGATGTGGTTCACATCGGAGCGGGTTCGGAAGCCATCGACGACCAGGATCCAGCGCGCGCTGAGCGGCTCGGTGATGCGCCTGTCCGACAACGGGTCGTAGGCGCCGCGGTACTGGTAGTTCGAGTAGATCGGCATCGTGAAGTTCGAACTGTTCAGCGCGTTCGCATACTTCTCGTAGGGGTGGTCGCCGTGGTGGCACGGGCAGTAGAAGGTTCGAGGGGTCGTCAGGTACGCAGTGCTCCCGTGGGGCAGCAGGCGTCCGAGGCCGTCGAGCTTCGCGCCCGCGGGCCCGGTCAGCGCCATGGTCTCGCTGAACTTCGGGATGGGTAGGTTCATCCAGTCGCTCGGCGGAAGGCGGTCGTTGAAGTCCTCGGTGTAGCCGACCAGCGCACAGCCGATCTGGCGAAGGTTGTTGGCGCACTCGAGCCGCATGGCCGCGAGGCGCGCCTTCGAAAGCGACGGGAGGAGCAGAGAGGTCAGGATCGCCGTGATCGAGATCACGACCAGGAATTCGACCAGCGGGAAGCCCGCGCGGGCGGCGCGGCGATTCAAAGCGGATGCGCTCCCGACGGAACCCGATCTCCCGAAGGAACCTGAGCGGTCGGCGCTGCGGAGAGACCCACAACGCGGCGGGTCGCATCGGCGACCGTCGAGAGCGTGCGGGAGTTGGCTGCGGTCTTCACGCAGCGGAAGAACCTCCAACTGCGGCGCACCCTCGCGGG
>JBJTOV010000286.1:0-5557 GCA_046074745.1 Planctomycetota bacterium
AAGCGCCCGATCGGCACGCGTGCCTCCCCGCTTCGGCGAAGGACTCGCCGAAGCTTGGCGTGCTTCACCGCTCACGCGAAGAGCTCGCCGAAGCTCGGCCGCGTCTTCGAATCACGCCTTCACAAGCCGCGTCACGCGCCCGATTGGCACCCATTCGACCACCAGGATCGATCCGTCCGCGAGGAACATGGCCGAGTGCGGGTGGACGAACTTGTCGGGGATGAAGTCCTTGCGCGCGGCGCCGCGCAGGTTGGTCGGGTTGCCGTCGCCGAGCATGGCGACCGCCTTGTTGTCCTTCCCAAGCAGCGTGACCACGCTCGCAAGGTCGGGCACGAGCAGCAGGTCGCCGCGCGTCTTGAAGTGGCACGGCTGGCGCATCGCGTCCTTCACGAACGACACATGCTTCCACGGCTTGCCCGCGCCGCTTTCGGCGAAGTACTGGATGCGGTTGTTCGAGCGGTCGGCGACGGCCAGCGTTCCCACGCGGTCGTCCCACCACAGGCCGTGCGGGCCCGCGACCTGTCCCTCGCCCGAGCCCGGGCCGCAGATCGTGGCCTTGTGCGCGCCGTCCTTCGACCAGATGTGCACGAAGCTCTTGCCGTAGCCGTCGCCCACGAACAGGTCGCCGTTCGGCATGAACGCGACATTCGTGGGGTTCCAGTCGTTCTCGTTGCCGTACGCCTTCTTGCCGTCGAACTCGGCCTCGACGGGCGCCCCCTTCTCCCACACCACGGTGCCGTCGAGCGTGGTCTTGAGCACGCGGCGGCGATTCACATCGCAGTGGTAGAGGAACTCGGCGCCGCCCTCGCTGCGGATGTCGAGTCCGTGGCCGCCGCCCTTCATCTGGGGCAGCATCGAGCGCACGAACTTGCCGTCCTTCGTGAACACATACACCGCGTCGTCCTTGGTGGCGCCGCCGCCCACGGTGTGCGAGATGTAGATGTGGCCCGCGGCGTCCTGCGCCACGCCGTGGGTGTCGCCCCACGCCAGACCCTCGGGCGGCATGAGCCAGTCGTGCTCGACGCGGTACGAGTGCTCGCCCGAGCCTGTCGTCACATCGCCCGCGAGGATCGCGGCGGCGAAGGCGTTCGAGAACGGCGCGACGGCGGCCACGCCCGCGGCGGTGCGGATGAAGGCGCGTCGGGAATCACGGCGAGAAGCATCGGTCTGCATGGCGCGGAGCGTACCGCGGCCGACCGCGCTCTGCGATCACTGCGGCTTCGGAGCCTCGGCCGTCGGCGCGGCGTCGGGCTTCGGGTCTTCAGGCATCGGCGGCGTGGTCGGCTGCGCGAGCGGAAGATCCGCGCCCACGACCTGCACGCGGCCACCCGCCGACAGGTCCTTCAGCACCTCGGGCACATCGAGCCCCGTCTTCCAGACATAGATGCGCTTGAGCGCGGGCTGGTCCTTCAGCCACGCGGCGCTCGCCGCGGTCACCTTGGTGCCGACGAGGTTGATCGACTCGAGCTTGGGCAGCGGCCCGAGGGCCGAAAGCCCCGCGTCGCCCACCGCCGTGCCGTCGAGGCGCAGGCGCTCGAGGTTCGGCATTCCGGCGATCTTCGCGAAGCCCGCGTCGGTGAGCTGCGTGCCCGAGAGGTTGAGGTTCGCGACCACGGGGCCGATCGCGGCCAGAAGCTCGGCGTCGCCATCGGCAAGCGCGGGCGTGGCGCGCGCGGCGTTCACATCGAGCAGCGCGCTCTCGAGCGCAAGCGGCTGCACCAGCACGCCCCGCGCTGCGAGCGCCTTCGAGGCCTGCTCGGCCTTGGCGCGCGTGGCGGGGTCGAACGCCGCCGATGCGGGGCCCGCCACGGCAAGCGTGTTCGCCGCAGCGGCGGCCGCGGTCGACACCGATCCCGGCACTCCCGGAACCGCCGGCACGCCCGAAGGCTCGACGGGGTACGCGGCCCCGTCGTTGATCCACTTCTCGAGCGTGGCGATCTCCTCGGCGGTCAGGCCGTCGCCCTCGGGCGGCATCGCATCGGGATCGGTGCGCGGCAGCTTCACGCGCTGCACCAGCAGGCTGAGCTCGGCCATTCCGGGCTTCACGGTCCAGTCGTCGGAATCGCCGTTGAAGAGCCACGCCTTCGTGTCCATGCGCAGCCCGCCCTTCTGCTTGCGTGGGCCGTGGCACTCGAAGCAGTGCGCCTCCATGATCGGACGCACCTTGTCGAGGAAGAACTGCTCCTCGGCGCTGATCGAGATGGTCTGCGCGGCGGGCGCGTCCTTCGGCGCCTCGGTTGGCTCGGCGTTCGCGGGGAAGAGATGGTCGGTGAGGTAGCCCTCGCCATGCACCAGGTTGCCGCCGAGGTGGCCGGTCACGCTGACGGCGATGCCGACGACGAGCGCGTTCACGCGGAACGCGCTGAGCTGGGCGCGCGCGGCCACCGCGCTTGCATCGCGTGCGAGCGTACGCGACAGGAACTGCGCCCACCACGCAAGGCAGAGGAGCGCCGCGGTGGTTCCCATGCCGATCCAACGATGGAGTTCGAGCGTGTCGCTCGAGCCCGAGCGCTCGCCGGCGACCACCCACCCCGTGGCGGTCGAAACCACGGCCGAGGCGGCGGCGATCCACAGGAGCGGAACCGTCATGGCCGACATGCCCTGCCGTCGGCTCAGGCTTCGCCACCACTCGAAGGCGACCGCGACCAGCGCCAGCGCGATCGGGAAGTGCACCACCAGCGGGTGCAGCCGCCCGAAGGCCTTTCCGAGGTCGGGGCCTCCCTCTGCCAGGAGGGCCGGAGGAGCGGACGAGGCGAGCGCCATCCATGCGTCGGTGGTCGGAAGCATCGGCTCAGACTCTACTTGAGCGCTGCGCCGCGCGAAAGCACCTGCCGCGGATGTGAAAAAGCGAATCGCCGGGGAGTTTCCGCCTCTGCCCGACGATTCGCGTAACCCTCGGACACGGAAGTGGGATGGCACGGATGCCACCCGACGCGCGCATGCCCTTACACATGCGCGGAGAGCAGGCCTGGCGCGATGCGCCCGACGCGCCCCATGAACGACGCAGGGGAATGACACAAGGCGCAGGACGCACGGCGAACCGCACAACCCACGCCCCGGATCGTGGCCTGCGCCACCACGGGGCGAACCGCTTTCGCGGCCCGCTCTCTCTCCCGTATGTCTCCGCCCCGTCGTCTCAGAAGAGACGAGGCAGGGCGAGGATGGCACGGGAGACACGACTGTCAAGCGCGAATGAGTGGCTTTCCGCGATTCCGATGAGTCCGAAGACAGCCTGTCGCCCTTCCCGGACAGCTCTGGCGAGCCCCAAACGCGGATTTTCGCCTCACGACACCCCGACCGCCTCGGCGTCGCGGTCGGAAAGCATGCCCCCGTCGCGCCGGAGACGCACCGTTCCGTCGCGCTTCCAGCTGCGTTCGCAGCGGGGCTCTTCGCGCAGGTCTATCACCTCGATCGCAGACTGGTCCTTCGCGACCGCCACCCGCGACACGCCGAAGAGGTCGGGCAGGTCGGGCAGGAAGTCGGAGAGGTGCGCGAACTTGCCCGGGAGCAGCACGCCCGCGTCGAGCCTGTTGTCGATGCCGCGCTCCTTCGCCTTCTCGAGCGCGGCGAGCACGGTCTCGCGCAGCGCGAGCACCTCGCTGAAGCGCGGGTCGCACGAGTGCGCGAGCGTGTGGTAGCGCTCGAGATGCACGCACGCCGCGTCGCTGCCCGTGAGCGCGCGGAACGCCTCGTCGGCCGTGTGCGGCAGGAACACCGCGAGCATGCGGCACAGCGCGTCGGCCGCGCGGTGCATCGCGGCCTGCGCGGCGCGGCGGCGCGGCGAGGTGCGCGCGTCGCAGTACAGGCGGTCCTTGGTGGCCGCGCAGTAGATGCTCGAGAGGGTCTCGTTGCAGAGGTGGTAGATCGCCTGCTGCGCCTCGCGATAGGCGCAGCGCCGGTTCGCGTCGCGCACGGCCTCCTGCACCGACGCGACCTGCGCCAGCATCCACGACTCCATGCTGGTGTCGGCGATCCCCTCGAGGATGTCGTCGGTCTCGGACGCGTCGTAGCCGTCGAGGTTCGAAAGCAGGTAGCGGATCGTGTTGCGAACCTTGCGGTAGCTCTCGCCCGCGACCTTGAAGAACTCGCTGTCGGCGCGGATGTCGTTCTCGTAGTCGACGCCCGCCACCCACCAGCGGCACACATCGGCGCCGAACTCCTTGAGCAGCCCCTCGACATCGATCGTGTTGCCGATCGACTTCGACATCTTGCGGCCGTCCTTGTCGACGATGAAGCCGTGCGTGACCAGCCGCCGGTACGGCGCCGCACCCGTGGCGCCGAGCGCGGGCAGGAGCGACAGCTGGAACCAGCCGCGGTGCTGGTCGCTGCCCTCGAGGTACAGCTCGGCGGGATAGCCGATGTTCCGCGCGCGGAGCACGGCGTTCCACGAACTGCCCGCCTCGAACCACACATCGAAGATGTCGAACTGCTTGACGAGCGCCGCGGGATCGAGCCCCTTGGGCGCGTGCGGGTCCTTCGACGCGTCGTAGTGCGACAGGAGCTCGGCGGGCGACTCCTGGAACCACGCGTCGCTGCCCTTCTCGGCGAAGCGCTTCGCCACCGCGCGCACGCTGGCCGAGGTGAGGAAGGACGAGCCGTCCGGCATGCGGAACGCGGGGATCGGCAGGCCCCACGAGCGCTGCCGCGAGATGCACCAGTCGGGGCGCGCCTCGATCATCCCGCGCATGCGGTTGCGGCCCCACTCGGGCGTGAAGCCGACTTCCTTCTCGATCGCGTGCATCGCCCGCGCGCGCAGCGACTTTCCGTCGCGCTTGACGGGTACATCGACGCCGATGAACCACTGTTCGGTCGCGCGGAAGATGACCGGCGTCTTCGAGCGCCAGTCGTGCGGGTACGAGTGGCTGAAGGTGTGGTCGTAGAAGAGGTGGCCGCTCGCGCGCAGGTGCTCGGCGACCTCCGCGTTCGCGGCCCAGATCGACTTGCCGCGCAGCCACGCGGGAACCGTGTCGTCGTAGGTTCCGTCCTCGCGCACGGGGCAGTACGCGGACAGGCCTTCCTTGAGGCCGGTGCGGTAGTCGTCGGCGCCGTGGCCCGGCGCGGTGTGCACGAGGCCGGTGCCGTCCTCGAGCGTGACATAGTCGGCGCTCACCACGCGGCCCCGGCGTTCACAGAACGGATGCCGGTACTCGAGGCCGACGAGCTTGGCGCCGTCGCACTCCGCGCGCACGACGACCTTCTCGGCGCCGGCCTTCTTCGTGACAGCCGCCACGAGATCCGCAGCCATGATGGTCGTGTTGCCGTCGACCTCGACCAGCGCGTAGCGGTAGCGCTCGTGGACGGCGATCGCGAGGTTCGCGGGCAGCGTCCACGGCGTGGTCGTCCAGATCATGAAGCTCGGCGTCATGTCGAGGAAGCGCGACTCGTCGACGTCTTCATCTTCGCCGGCATTCGCGGGCATTTCGGTCAGCAGGCCGAATGCTGCGGCCACCTTCGCGCGGTCGGCCGCCTCGAAGTCGACATAGACCGAGAGATCCTCGCGATCCTCGTACTCGAGCTCCGCCTCTGCGAGCGCGGTCTTGTTGGCGATCGACCAGTG
>JBJTOV010000287.1:0-17763 GCA_046074745.1 Planctomycetota bacterium
TGGCGCCGCGCGTCGGTGCCGCTCGGGCGCGCGCGCCACGCTCGCCGTCCCGTACAGGCTCTTCCTCCGCACGCTTTCGCTTGCGAAGCGCGCTGGACGCGGAATCGTCGTCGGAACTCCGCTCGAGCGGCCCGCCCGCGCCGCGTGGCGGTGGTGGCGCGGCGTCCCGCCCGAACCACGGGCCGCCGTGGAGGAGTTTCCAATGCTCGCCGCGTGCGCGCGCGCGCGCGACGCGGGCACGGCGCTCGACGACCGCGATGTGCTCGCGCTCATCGAGCGCGCGCGCGGGCTGAAGGGCGCGCGGCTCTCCGGTCCGCCCGACGCATGCGCCCACGCGGCCGCGGCGCTGCGCGAGGCGGGATGCCGCGTCGTCGACGATCCCGCGCAGGACGCGGATGCCGAGTTCCGCTTCGAGCGCGACGCGCACGGCGCCGTGCGCCTGAGCGCGCCCCGCTGATCAGCCGCAACGCATCAGGAGCCTGCGCCACGCGCGGTCGAGCGCCTCCGCGCCGTGCGAGTCCACGGAAGGTGGCGTTCCCGTCCGCGCCGCGTCGAACATCGCGTCGCGCACGGCGCGCACATCGGAATCCGCGGACGCCGCCGTCACCGCATGCCGACGCCGGCCTGGCTCGAGAAACGCATCGACCTCGCGCTCCGCACGCGCCGCGTCGAGCCCCGCAGGCGAGACGGCGGCGATCCTCGCGACCACGCCGCGCCAGCCGTCGAGCAGCGCGTCGTACGACACGACCACCCGCGGAAGCCCGCGCGTCCACCGCTCGGCCTGCACCACATGCGACAGCCACGAGCGCTCGGCGCGCGCCGCGTCGATTCCGCCGCGCCGCACCAGGCTGGCCGCGACCTCGCCCGGCTCGCGCACGGGAAGCACCCATGCAGCCTCCGCGCCAAGCTCCTCCACGACATCGCGCCACAGCGGCATCAGCCGGCAGATGCGCGGTTCCTTCACCACCATCAGGCCTTCGCCCGGCCACTCGCGCCGCACGATCGACATCAGGTCGTGCCGCGCCTCCATGGCCTGGCCCGTGTCGAACCACCTCGAGTCGATCGGATCGGGATCGAGCATCGTGGTGCCGAGCATCCGGAACAGGTGCTCGTGGTGCTCGATGAGCGGCTTCGACTCCCAGTACCCGAGGTCGTTGTCGCCCTCGGCCGCGGGAAACAGCGTGCGCGGAAGCTCGCCGCCGCACAGCGACAGCACGCGCGCGAGCGCGGAAGTGCCGCTGCGGTGCATGCCCGCGACGAGCAGCATGCGCGGACGCGCCGCGCTCATGCGGTGTGGTACCTGGCCATCTGCTGGCCCCGCGGGTGGTTCCAGTCGCCGATGTCCTCGAAGCGCCAGCCCGACTCCTCGCCGAACGCGCGCATCTCGGACGCGGTGTAGTGGAAGTTCATGCGCGAGTGCGACTGGCCAGGGTTCCGCGCGGGCTCGTCGGCGCGGAAGAAGGTCGCGAACACCTGCGTCGACGGCCGCGCGACGGCGCGCATCGCCCCGAGCGCGCGGCGGATGTCGTCCGCGGTCAGGTGCGTGAAGATCGACTGCGCGATGACGAAATCGGGCTTCAGCGTGAACTCCGACAGGTCGAAGCGCCCGTTGAGCACGAACTGCGGCCTTCGCTCGAGGAACGCCTCATGCCCGAGCTCGTGCATCACGCCCATCAGCACGAGGTCGAACGACTTGTCGAATCCGAGGTAGTTGCCGGGCTCGAGGTAGGGGATGAAGTGCACGCCGCCGCGCAGCGACCCGCACGCGAAGTCGAGCAGCACATGGTGCGGCTGCAGGCCGCGCGCGCGGAGGAACTCGAACTGCAGCGCCCCGATCCGCTGCCAGAACTCGCCGTCGCCGCCCACGAAGGAGCGGTGGCCGAGTGCGCGCACGCCGAGCGGATCGTCGGAGACTTCCATGCCGCGAGTCTACACCGTGCGGGCGGCGCGACGCATCTCGACCTCGGGCGCGCCCGCGTCGATGGCCGCGTATCCCTGTTGGACGCGCGAGTCGGCGGCGTGCACCGTGACGCGCATGAAATCGACGAGGCGGTGCATGTGGCGCTCCTCGAGGCGGCTGCGCACGCCGAAGGTCGCGAAGTACTCGCCCGCAAGCAGGCTCATGCGGAATGGAAACCGCACGGTCGCCTCGTCGCCCGCGTCGACGGAAAGCGCCTCGCCCTGCGGCGGATGGAACAGCCCCGCGAGGGTCGCGCCCGTCTCGTTGCGGAAGTGGAAGCCCACGATCACGCCCTCCGCGGCTCGGTCGAAGCGGACGCGGACCTCGGCCGTGTACTCGGCGCCAAGCCGCATCGTGCGAACGGTTCGGCCGTCGCCATCGACGAAGCGCACCGACCGGATGGTGGCGCCGTCCGACGGATACTCCTGCGGATCGGGAGCGTCGGCCACCGCGGCCGCGGCCTCGGCGTCGGTGCGATCGCCGGCCGCCGCGGGAACAGCGGTTCCCGCTCCCGAAAACAGCATCGCGTGGTACCTGCGCATCACCGTGCGCGGCGAGCCGTCGCAGTCGATGCGGCCGCCCTCGAGCAGGATCGCGCGGCTGCACAGCTCGATCACGGTGTTCTGCTGGTGCGAGACGAACAGCACCGTCGAGCCCGCGCGCTGGATCTCCTCGATGCGCGCGTAGCACTTGCGCGCGAACGCGGCGTCGCCCACCGCGAGGATCTCGTCGACCACGAGGATCTCGGGCTCGCCCGACACCGCCACCGCGAAGGCGAGCCGCGCGAACATTCCGCTCGAGTAGGTGGCGACAGGGTCGTCGATCGCGGCGCCGATCTCGGCGAAGTCGACGATGCCAGGCAGCCGCCGGCGCATCTCGCGCTCCTCGAGGCCAAGCAGCGCCGCGTTCAGCTCGATGTTCTCGCGGCCCGTGAACTCGGGGTGGAATCCCGCGCCGAGCGCGAGCAGCGGCGCCACGCGCCCGCGCACCGTCACCGTGCCCTCGGTCGGCTGCATGATGCCGCTCAGCACGCGCAGCAGCGTCGATTTGCCGCTTCCGTTGCGCCCGACGATGCCCACCGTCTCGCCGCGGCGTATGTCGAGGTCGATGCCCGAGAGCACCGTGTGCTCGCGGCAATGCGCGCGCGCACCCGTCAGCCAGCTGCGGATCCGGTCGCTCGGCCGCGCGAAGCTGCGGAAGGTCTTGCCGACGCCGCGCAGCGAGATCACCGGTTGCTCATGCGACATCGGCGAACCCCGGCCGCACGCGGCTGAAGAAGGCGTATCCCGCGAGCAGCACCGCCAGGCCCGCGGCCGTGCACAGGAGCAGGGGGCCCCACGCAGGAGCCTCGCCCGCGAACAGCGCGCCGCGCGCCGCATCGACGAGCGTGGTGGTCGGATTGAGCGCGACCAGCGGCTTCATGCGCTCGGGCACCGCGTCGAGCGAGAAGAACATCGTGCTCGTGAAGAGGAGCGCCGTGCAGGCGATGCCCACCGTCTGCGCGAGGTCGCGCACGAACACCCCCGCGCCTGCGAGCAGCCACGCCGTTCCAAGCGAGAACATCGCCACAGGCACGAAGAGCAGCGGCAGCCACAGCGCTCCCGCGGGCGGCGGGCCCGCGATCGCCGTCGTGAACGCAAGCAGCACCGCGGTCGCGACCACCGCGTTGAAGAGCGCCGCAAGCAGCGTCACCACGGGCAGGATCTCGAGCGGGAACACGATCTGCTTCACATAGGTCGCGTTGCTCCGCACGAGCGACGGGGCCGGGTTCACCGTCTCGGCGAACACCTGGAACAGCACGAGCCCCGTGAAGAGCACGAGCGCGAACGGCGCCGCGGCCGCGCCCTCGGCGCCCGATGGAATGCGCGACTTGAGCACCGTGCCGAATGCGAACGCGTAGATCGCAAGCGTCGCGAGCGGCGCCGCCAGCGCCCACAGCGGCCCGAGGAACGACCCGCGGTAGCGCGCCGCGATCTCGCGCCGCGCCAGGCGCGCGATCAGTCGCCGGTGCCGCCAGGGCACGAGGAAGGCGTCGAAAGGCCGCATTTCCGCAGGATAGCGGCGCGGCCTGCCCGCCGTGCGGCTACGGAACCGCCACGATCCACGACGGCTGCGCGTTGCGCACGAAGCTGCCCGTCGCACGCTGCAGGCCGTTCATCTTCCATGCGTTCAGATCGCCGTTGAGCGCGTGGCGCCACACGAGGTCGTACATTCCGTCGCCATCGAGGTCGCGCAGCGCATCGATGCGCCACACCGACGAGATGCCCTGGTTGATCACCTTGCCGTCGGCGCGGGTCAGCCCGTCCATCTGCCAGCCCGCGACCAGCCCCGTGGCCTGCTGCCGCCACACGATGTCGTCCTTGCCGTCGCCCGTCAGGTCGGCGATGCCCGCGACCAGCCACGCGCCCGACACGGGCGCGGCCACATTGGCGATGGGCTCGTTCGCATGAAGGTCGAGGCCCTGCACCAGCCACCCGCGCATGGTGCCGCCCGCGGTGCGCCACAGGATGTCGTGGCGGCCGTCGCCGTCGAAGTCGCCGAGGCCCTCGGGCGTCAGGCCGCTCGAGTTGCCGAGCGTTCCCTCGGCGGCCTTCAGCACGCCGTCCATCAGCCACGCGGTCACATCGCCGTTCGTCGTGTTGCGCAGCACGATGTCGCCGCGCCCGTCACCCGAAAGGTCGCCGATGCCGACGACCTGCATGTTCGAACCCACGGTCCCTGCGATCGCCGATTTCTGGAACACCTCGAGGCCCGCGGTCAGCCACGCCACCAGGCGGCTGTTCGCGGCGTCGCGCCACACGATGTCCGTCGAGCCGTTGCCATCGAGGTCGCCGATGCCCTCGCACGCGTACCCGGCGGGCACCTGGTCGGGCAGCACCATGCCCTGCTTGCGGGTCAGGCCCTCCATCAGCCAGGCCGCGACCTTCCGCGACTGCTCGTTCACGAACACGATGTCCGAAATCCCGTCGCCATCGAGGCGGTCGGGGATGTAGGGCACCATGTCGCCCGAGGGATACGGGAACTGCCGCGAAGCCGCGCCGAAATCGACCACGCCGCCGTTCGAGTACCCGACGGTCATCGAGAAGCCGAGCGTGAGACCCGGCTCGTACTGCGCCCCCGTCACGGTGAACTGACCGAGCTTCACGCGCAGATCCGCGCCCGCAAGCCCGTATCCGTTCGTCGGCGGCATGTTGTACCAGCCCGCCGTTCCGCTGATCGCGCTCGCGCTCGTGAAGTTCGAGTCGACGAAATCAGGGTCAAGCACGGTGCCGTTCGCGAGGTCGCCCTGCTCGGCGCCGATCGTGACGAAGGTGTCGAATGTCCACGCGGGCCCGGGAGGCAGGAACGGCAGCGGAACGAAGCTCGGCGGAATGCCGCCCTCGACCGAGGCCTGGTGGAATGTCGCCTTCCAGTTCGACACCGAACCAGCGCTCAGCGACGCGTTCACATTGAACACATTGAGCAGCCGGTCGGTCGGGTCGTCGAACACCGCGTACACCTCGACGATGTGGTAGGTCTCGTCGTCGGTCGCGGCGACATAGCTGATCGATGCGAGGCCCGTGAAGTCTGCCCCCGCCGTCGATGCGGCGAGAACGGCGGCGGCGATGGAAAGGAACTGCGTGCGGACCATGGATTCGTGCCCCTCGGCGCGGAACGGGCGCCGTTGAGCGGATCGACTGCATGGGGTGTGCGCATGATCTTGGACGCAGGAATTGCGCGGGCTGCAGGCCACCTGTAGGGCCGATGCGGCCTGCCGCGCCGCCCGCGGCCCGCGTGGTCCGAAAAAGCAGGCCGCGCGCGGGTGTCCGCGCGCGGCCTCGTTCGCTGAAGTGCGTTCGGCCCGTCGTCAGTTCGCGTTCACCACCACGGTCACGAAGGTGCCGTTGGCGAGCAGGAGCTCGACATCCCACACGGGTCCGAGGTCCTCGCTGCTCAGCTCCACCGCGTGCGGCTGCGCGCCCGGGTTTGCAGCGAGCGCCTGGTTCACCGCCGTGGTCGCGGCCACGGTGACCACGCCGAGCACATCGATCGCGTCGCCGTAGCGGACGAGATCGTCGGCCGTCGGCGTCCAGGTCGTGGTGTAGACCACCGTCTGCGACGAAACGCGCACCACGACCAGCTTGAGCTGCTGCGTCGCGGCGATCCACTGGTAGACCTGGACATACGAAACGCCGCCCTCGAGCTCCGCCTCAACCTCGAGGATCGGAAGGCTGCTGGCCACGAGCGCGGTGTTGATCGAATTCACGAACGCCGACCCGTCGACGGTCTCGTTGCCGCCCGAGTTGTCGTCGGAATCGTCGCCGCCGTGGTCGTCGTTCCAGTCGTCGCCGTTCGAGTCATCCCAGTTGTCGTCGTCGCCGTTGCCGTCCCAGCCGCGATCGTCGTTGTAGTCGTCGTCGCTCAGGCACGACCACGAGAAGGCGACATTGCGAACGAAGGTGCCGGACGACTTCACGAAGTTCACCATGCGCCACCGGCTGACATCGCCATTGGCCATGTTGCGCCACAGCAGGTCGTCGGTGCCGTCGCCGTCGAGGTCGGGTGCGCTCTCGACGCGCCAGCTCATCGGGATCGTCGCCGCGATCTGAATGCCCTGCTGGCGGGAAAGGCCCTGCATGCGCCAGCCCGACACATTGCCGTTCAGGATGTTGCGCCACACGATGTCGCGGTCGCCATCGCCGTCGAGATCGGCCATGGCCACGGCACGCCATTCAGGCGTCACCGCGCCCACGCCCGAGATCGCGGCCGACGACGCGACCGTCCGTCCACGCAGCAGCCACGCCGAGGTCAGCCCCGCGGCGTCGCGCCACACGAGGTCGGCGCGTCCGTCGCCATCCAGATCGCCCGCGCCCAGGAACTCAAGGCCCGATGCCACGGCGACAGCTCCGCCGTCCATCTTGGTGTTTCCATCCATGATCCAGGCGTTGATCTGGCTGGTGAGCGCGTTGCGCAGCACGACATCGGCCTTGCCGTCGCCCGAGATGTCGGCGAGCGCGACGTAGCGCCACTCGCCCGGAACGCCACCCGAGATCGCCAGATCGCTCACCACCGCGGTTCCGTTCATGCGGCGCGCACGGAAGATCCCCGTCGACTTCTCGCGGTAGACCACGCAGGTGCGGCCGTCGCCGTACAGGTCGCCCGTGCCGCAGTACTCATAGGCGGTGCCAAGCGAACCGGCGTAGGGGCCCGAGGCCGAGGTCTCGCGCACGGCGTCGAACATCGACCATCCGGCGAGGCTGCCCGTCGAAGGGCTGAACCACACGATGTCGTCGCGCCCGTTGTCGTCCATCGAGCTCTGCTGGTAGTCGAGCTTGAAGTTGTACGCGGCGCCGCGCAGCGAGGCGCCCGTCGGCAGCGCGGGCGCGCCGATCATGATGCGCTCGCCCGCGATGGACACCGACGCGCCGAAGGCGGTGGTGGAGCCTGCCTGGCTGGCGCCGTCGTAACCGTTCTTGTAGGTGAGCTTCGCGCCGCGCTGCCAGCCGAGGGTGCCCGCATGGCGGAAGACCGTCGCGCTGCCCTTTCGGTACGGCATGGTGCCGAACCCATCGAAGGGAGCGCCCGCGACCAGCCGGTCGTCATGCGCGGACAGCGACGCGCCGAAGCGGTCGCCCGCGGCGCCGTCGACCTGAGAGAGCTGCGCCGCCACGCTCCAGCTCTCGGTGGTTGCCGAGCGCTGCAGCACGAACACGGCGCCGCTGGCCGTGGAGCCGTTCAGCGCATCGGGAGCACCGACGAACGCCACATCGAAGCCGCCCGCGGCCCCGAGGCCCACCGACTCGCCGAAGCGAACCGCCCCCACCTGGCCCGACACGAAGTTCGCGACCTGGCTCCAGGTCGAGGATGACCTGCGGAACAGGTAGCTCGAGCCGTTGCCGCCGCTGCGACCCGGCGCGCCGACGATCGCCTGACGGCCGAGCGCCGTGCTCTGGCCCGTGGAGACCGACCAACCGAACAGGTCGCCCGCCGCGCCGTTCGAGGCGATCAGCTTGGCTTCCTGGGTCCAGGTCGTGCCGTTGGTTCGGAAGACATAGGCGGCGCCGCGGTTGGCGCCACCCAGCACATCGGCCTCGGGCGCGCCAACGACCACCGTGTCGCCCTTGATGGCGATGCTTGCGCCGAAGAGATCGTTGTTGGCGCCGTCCGAGGCGGTTAGCCGAGCGGCCTGCACCCAGGTCGCGCCGTTCTTGCGGAACACATAGGCGGCGCCCTGGCTCGTGCTCAGCGGACCCGTGGCGTACGGGGCGCCCACCACGGCATAGTCCCCGTCGATGGCCACGCTGTCGCCGAACCAGTCACCCGCCGCGGCCTCGCTGCCGTTGAAGGTCGCGGTGCGCACCCAGGTGTCGCCCGAGGTTCGCTCGAAGATGGTGATCGTCCCCGGCGAAGTGTTGGTGCTGGTCTCACCCGGCGCGCCGACCACGGCGCGGTTGCCGTCGGTCGCCACCGATCGCCCGAAGTACTGCGCCGACGCGGTCGACACCGGATAGACGATGGAGCGTTCGCTGCGCGTGAGCACTTCCTGCGCATGCGCGGTCGATGCGAGCGGCAGCGTCGCGGCAAGGATGGCGGCGGGAAGGAGACGGAGACTGCGGCGGTTCGTGATCGTGTGCATGGGGTACTCGGCGGCCAAGAGAAGCCGCATGTCTCGACATTCAAGCAGATACGCGAACAGTCGCGCGGCTTCGCCGTCGCAAATGCAGCGAATTCGCGCCGCTGGTGGTCTTCCGCCCTGTCTTCTGCCCTGTCTTCGGCCCGGTCTTCGGCGCCCAAACCCCGCCCGCGCGTTCAGTTCGCGGGCCTGGTCACCTCGAGCACCGACCCGTTGATCAGAACGATCTCGACCTTCCAGACGGGCAGGCCCTCCTCCTCATCGAGCTCGACCGAGTGCGGCCGAGACATCGCGTAGCCCGACAGCGCCTGCGTCACGGCCGTCGCAGGCGCGACGGTCACGGAGCCAAGCAGCGGGATCGTGTCGCCATAGCGCTCGAGGTCGTCGATCGTGGGCGTCCAGTACTGCGTGCTGACGATCGCATTGGTGGCGGTGTTGACGATGTTGAGCACCATCTGCCCCGAGAGTTCGGCGTTCGCGTTCCACTGGTACACCATCAGGTACGAAACGCCGCCCTCGACCTCGACCTCGGCCTCGAGGATCGGGAAGCCCAGCTTCGAGTCGTTGTCGACGCGGTTGATCGCGTTCACGAAGGCTGCGCCGGCGACGGTCGCCGTTCCGCCCGATGTGTTGTCGTCGGAATCGGATCCCCCGTGGTCGTCGTTCCAGTCGTCGGGGTTGGAATCATCGCCGTTGTCGTCGTCACCGTTGCCGTCCCAGCCGCGGTCGTCGTTGGCGTCGTCGTCGCTGAGGCATGACCACGCGAAGCTCACGGTGCCGAGCGATGCCCCTGAAGCCTTCGCGAAGTCCACCATTCGCCATCGGCTCATGCCGCCCGTGATCATGTTGCGCCACACCAGATCGTCGATGCCGTCGCCGTCGAGATCGCCCGCCGACTCGATGCGCCAGTTCAGGGCGACGGTATCGATCGGGATGCCTTGCTCGCGCACCGCGCCCTGCATGCGCCAGGCCGAAAGGGCGCCTGTCTGGATGTTGCGCCACACGATGTCGCGGTCGCCGTCCCCGTCGAGGTCGGCCATCGAGACCGCCTTCCACGCCTGCGCGACAGGCAGGACGCCCGACACCGCGGCGGTGGAGACTGGAGCGCCCGCGCCGTTCAGCATCCACGCCGACACGCCGCCCGCCGCATCGCGCCACACGAGGTCGGAGCGCCGGTCGTTGTCGAGGTCGCCGGCGCCGAGGAACTCGAGCCCGGGCGCGAGCGCGATGGTGCCTCCCTCGGTCTTGGTGTGGCCGTTCATGATCCAGGCGTTGACCTGCTCGGTGACCGCGTTGCGCAGCAGGATGTCCGCCTTGCCGTCGCCCGAGATGTCGGTCATGGCGAGGTAGCGCCACTGCGAGGCGACCCCGCCCGACACGGGCAGATCGCTCACCACCGCGGTGCCGCTCACGCGGCGCGCGCGGAACACGCCTGTCGACTTCTCGCGGTAGAGCATGCAGGTTCGGCCGTCGCCGTACAGGTCGCCCGTGCCGCAGTACTCGTAGGCCGTTCCAAGCGGGCTGCCGTACACGCCCGAGTCTCCCACGCTGCGGCCTGCGTCGATCATCGACCATCCCGCGAAGCTGCCCGCGGAGGGGTTGAACCACACGATGTCGTCGCGTCCGTTGTCGTCGATCGAGCTCTGCTGGTAGTCGAGCTTGAAGAAGAGGCCAGCGCCGCGGTCGGTGTTCACGATGTCGGCGGACGGCACACCGGCCATCACGCGGTCACCGGCGATCGCCACGCTTGTTCCGAAGTTGGCAAGCGCCGATCCCGCCGCCGCGGCGATGCGCGATCCCTCCTGCCACGGAGAGATGTTGATGATGGGGTTGTAGAGCCTGAACATCGTGGCGCTGCCCGCATCGGCGACGCCGCGCACATCGTCGAGCGGTGCGCCGACCACGATCGCGTCGCCGGAGGCCGCGACCGAGGAGCCGAAGGCATCGGCGCCCTCGCGATCCGACTGGCGCAAGGTGTGGTAGCCGAGCCACACCTCCCCGCCCGCCGACCGGTAGTGCGCGAACACCGCGCCCGCCGCCACTCCGCCGATGTTGGCGAAGGGCGCTCCGACATACGCGCGGTCGACGCCGCCTGCATGCCCGAGCGCAACCGCCTGCCCGTAGCGCGCGGCGCCCGCGGGAGTGCCGAGGAGCGCACCGACTTCCTCCCACGCGCCCGATGGGCGGATGTACATGTAGGCGGCGCCCGCGTTCGCGTTCTTGCCCGGGGCTCCGATCAGCGCGCGCCTGCCATGGACAGGCGATGTGAAGGTCGCGACCGACCACCCGAGTTGGTCGCCCGCCGCGCCATCGGCGGCTCCGAGCTTGAACTCCTGCGTCCAGGTGTTGCCGCTCGTGTTGCGGAACACATAGGCCGAACCGCGGTCCGCCTGGCTGTTGATGTCGTCGCCCGGCGCGCCCACGATCAGCGTGTCGCCCTTGAGCGCGACGCTAAAGCCGAAGTCGTCGCCCGCGGCTCCATCCGACGCCGTGAGCCGCGCGACCTCGATCCACGCCGTGCCGATCCGCTTGAACACGAATGCGGCGCCCTGCGTGGAGCTCAGCGGTCCGCCCGCGCCCGGCGCTCCCACCGCGACCAGGTCGCCGTCGAGAGCCACCGAGTAGCCGAACTCGTCGCCCGCCGCGGCCTGGCTGCCCTGAAGCGTGGTCGAGAAGCTCCAGGCGTTGCCTGAGCCTCGTTCGAAGATCGTCGCGGCGCCCACCGAAAAGAACAGGCCGGGCGCGCCGAACACCGCGCGGTTGCTGTCGGTCGCGACCGAGGTGCCGAAGAACTGCGATCCGATGCTGGACAACGGAAGAAGCGTGGCTCGCTCCGAACGCGCAACGACTTCCTGTGCGCCCGCGGTGCCCGCGAAGAGGAGCGCCACTGCCGCGGTGGCGACGATGCGTGCGGTTGCCGCGGTGGGCGACGACATGTTCACCATGGGTTCTCTCCGGAAATGGACGAATTGGCCGACGGCCATTTCAGCGCGATCGAGGCGTCACAGGCACCCCCGATTTCCAAAAAGGACAGAAATCGCGCGACGGGCGCTTCTGCACGCATGCTGGCGGAGCCGGCGGCGCGGGGGCCTGAAAGAAACAGGCGCCCCCGATCGAGGGCGCCTGCAGGGCTTGTTCCAAGGTCCGTGGTCAGGGGTTCACGACCCGCCACGACAGGCTCGATGCGCGCACGAACGCGCCCGAGCGCTTGGTCAGGCCATCCATCAACCACGCGTAGATGTCGCCGTTGCTCGGCCTGCGCCACACGATGTCGCGCTTGCCGTCGCCGTCGAGGTCGACGATCGCGGCGAGCCGGAAGGTCAGGCCCACGGTGTCGGTCACGAGTCCGCCCGACGACTTGGTCAGGCCGTCCATGAACCACGCGTTCACATCGCCCGTCTCCGAGCTGCGCCACACCATGTCGGCCGTGCCGTCGCCATCGAGGTCGCCGACGCCTTCGCAGACGAACTGCGACGCCACCGCGCCCGCGCCCGAGATCGGTCCCTGCGACTGGATCGCAAGGCCGTTCATCAGCCAGCCGCTCACGGTGTTGTCGGCCAGGCGCCACAGGAGGTCGGCGTCGCCATCGGCGTCGAGGTCGCCCGCGCCAAGGAAGGTCGCGTTCGACGCGGTGCCGATCTCGGCGCCGATGCGCCGCACCTGCCCCTTCATGAGCCAGCCGAACACCTTGCCCGTGCCCGAGCTGCGCCACACGAGGTCTGCGCAGCCGTCTCGGTCGAGGTCGACCACGGCGAGCAGGTCAAGCCCCGCCGCGGCGGTCTGGGACAGCGTCGCGCTTTCGACCACCTCGGTGCCCGCGTTCAGCATCACGCGCACCGCACCTGTCGCGGTGTTGCGCAGCACGAAGTCGTTGCGTCCGTCGCCGTCGAGGTCGCCCATGCCGGAGAACGCGAAGCCGACGGGCACGAACTCGGTGAAGATGCCGCCCGAGGTGCGGTTCAGGCCTTCCATGAACCACACCGAAAGGCCGCGGGTGATGCCGTTGTACCAGACGATGTCGCCCTGCCCGTCGCCGTCGATGTCGCCCGAAGGCTCGAGCTCGCAGGTGTCGGGAATGCCGTTGTTGTTGATGTCGGGCACGCCGCCCGCCACCACCTCGCACGAGTCGGGAACACCGTTGTCGTTGCAGTCGGCGCCTTCGTAGCGGTACGAGAAGCGCACCGTCGCCGACGACGCCGCGCACTCGGTCTCCGAAACCAGCGAGGACGGCGTCAGCGTGAACTCGGCGTCGCCGTCGACGAGCATCGCGTTGTACATCGAGGCCGCGATGCGGATCGTCTCCTTCTGCGCGGTCGTGGCGCAGTTCTGCCCGCCGCTCAGGAACAGGTAGTCGATGACCTGTCCGTTGAGCGCGAGCGTCAGGTACTCGCCCGGCGAACCGAGGTCGGCCTTGACCTCGACCTCGACCACCACCTCGCCGAACGCGTCGGGAAGGTCGACATCGCCGACCGTCACCGTGTCGCCCGAGCCGAACGGGCTCACCGTGCTGCTCGCGATGACCACCTCGCCGGGCTCGCAGCTGTCGAGGCGCAGGTCGCCGTTGCAGTCGAGCGTGATGTCGCCCGAGATCTCGACGATGTCGGCCAGGCCGTCGTCGTCGCAGTCGAGCGCGTAGACGGCGCCCGCGAATCCGTTGCCGATCTCGAAGTCGTCGAACACCGAGTCGGCGGGGGTCGCCGGCGCATCGTCGAGATCGTTCGAGGTGTTGCCCCACATGACGATCTGTCCGTCCGAGCGGCGCGCGCCCACGGTGAACCCGCCCGCGCGCACCGACGCGTAGCTCTGCCCCGTCCCGAGCGCGGGCACATTGAGCTGGCCGAGGGCGTTGTCGCCCACCACCTCGACGGTGCCGTCCGACTTCAGGAACGCGGTGATGTTGTTGGCCGCGGCGACCGCGCTCACGGTCACGCCCGCCCCAAGCGTGGGCTGCGTCTGCTCGCCCTCGCCGTTGTCGCCCCAGAACACGACCGTTCCGTCGCCGATCAGGGCGACCGCGTGGTCGAGACCGCCCGCGAAGTCGTCGGCGCGGCCCGAGAGGACGGGCGGCACGCCTGCGCCCGCGCCGTTCGCGCCCCAGCCCACGATGTCGCCGTTCAGGTCGCGCACCAGCGTGAAGTTCGATCCGCAGCGGATCATGTCGTAGGCCAGGATGCTGTCGACCACATCGCACTGGCCTGCCGCGTTCGAGCCCACGCACACGACGGTTCCGTCCGAACGGAGGAGGGCGGTGTGGTCGGTGCCCGCCGCGACCTCGGTGTAGCGCAGCGATCCGCCCAGCGCGGGCGCCGTCGTCTGGCCTTCGGTCGAACGGCCCCAGCCGCGCACCGACTGCCCGCCGTACATGATCACGACGCCGTGGCGACCGCCGAGCGCGAAGCCCGAGAAGGCCTCGCTGTAGGCCGGGTCGATGCCGTCCGCGGCGCCGTCGGCGCTCGCGCCCCACATCAGAAGCGGCGTCACGTCGTTCGCAAGCGTGGTCGAGGCGGTCGCCGCGGCGAGTGCAAGCGCGCCAAGCGGCATGGCGACATGTCGGGCGAGGCGGAAGTTCGAAGGCTTGGTCATGAAGTTCTCCGGATCGATCGATCGCCCTCCGTGCAGACGGCTCGGAAGGCGGGCCCCGTATCGCGTTGGCTTGAAACGGGTTCGAGTCTATCGGCGCGTTTGCGCCCCGCGCCGCATTTCGGACCTGCGGTTGGACGCCTCGGAAGCGGCTCAAGAGCGCGCGGCAGTCGCGCATGGGTGCCGTGGCGCCGCCGCCTGTTTCGCTCGATACGAGGCGGAACTACTTAAGTCATTACCTCGAATGAACTTGCGACGCGCTTCCAGCCGCCTTGCTCGGCGGGTTCGCCGCGCTGGTCACGCGCCGTGCGTCGCGACCTCGATGCCAAGGTCGCGCATCTTGCGGTAGAGCGTCGCCCTGTTGATTCCGAGCGAATCCGCGGTGCGCGAGCGGTTCCAGCCGTTCGCGCGCAGCGCTGCAAGCAGCGCCTCGCGCTCAGGGGCCCGCATCGCGTCGGCGAGCGAGCGCGGGCCCGCCGCACCGATCTCGGCGGGCGCATCGGCCGAGCCGCGTGCCACGGGAACCACGGGGGCCACCGGGACCACGGCGCCCGCAGGCTGCCGCGCCCCGCGCAGGGGGAGGTCCTCCGCCTCGATCCACGAGCCCGCGCACATCACCGCCGCGCGCTCGATCGCGTTCTCAAGCTCGCGGATGTTGCCGGGCCAGGCGTGCGCGCGCATGGCGGCAAGCGCGGCGGGGGTGAACCCGAGGATGGCGCGCCCGAGCTCCGCGGCCTTCTGCTCGAGGAAGTGCCGCGCCAGCGAGTCGAGGTCGGGCATGCGGTCGCGCAGGGGGGGCAGCTCGATCGCGAGCACATTCAGGCGGTAGTAGAGGTCCTGGCGGAACGCGCCCTCGGACACCAGGCGCTCGAGCGGCTGGTTTCCCGCGGCGATCACGCGCACATCGACCTCGATCGTGGCATCGCTGCCGACAGGCTCGAAGCGTCGCTCCTGCAGCATGCGCAGCAGCTTGAGCTGCAGCAGGGGTGACGCCGAGTTGATCTCGTCGAGGAAGATGGTCCCGCCGTCCGCGGCGAGGAAACGGCCCTTTTTGTCGGTGAGCGCGCCCGTGAAGGCGCCCTTCACATGGCCGAAGAGCTCGCTTTCAAGCAGCGTCTCGGGGATCGACCCGCAGGCGATCTCGACGAACGGGCCGCCGCCGCGCTCCGACGCGCGGTGGATCGCCCGCGCCAGCATGCTCTTGCCCGTACCCGACTCGCCGTGGATCGTCACCGTCGAGCGCACGCGCGCCGCGGCACGCGCAAGGTCGAGGGCGCGCTGCAGGCGCGGGTCGTCGCCCACGATGCCCGCCGCCCCTGCGCCGAACGGATCGTCGCTGGCCGAAGGCAGCCGCGCCGCGCGGGTCGACAGGGCCGTGCGTGCGGCGGCGCGCGCCACGGCTTCGCGCAGTTCCGCGGCGTCGAACGGCTTCAGCACCACATCGGCCGCGCCCTCGCGGATCCAGCGGATCACGCGGCGCGCGGTCGCGTCGGCGGAGAGAAGAACCACCGAGAGCGGCGCGGTGCCCGAACGCGCGAAGGCAAGCGCGCGGCCCACCGCGGCCGTGTCGCACGCGGCGTCGACGAACGCGATCGCGGCTCGCCCCCCGCGCGCCGCCTCGGCAAGCGCATCGGGCGTCTCGAGCCGCGTGCAGGCGATGCCGCACTGGCCCGCGACGCGAACGACTTCCGCGGCGGTCGCCGCGTCCGGGTCCACGACGAAGCCGCGCACCTCTGCGGGCGCTGCGGCGGGTTCGGACATGGGACGGCCGTCACCTGACAACGGTGCTCCTCGGGCCTTGGGCCCGCGAAGGACATCGGCGTCGGCGCATGGCGACGAAACCCGAACCTCCTGAAGCAGGACAAACGGCGTTATCAGGACCCTCCCTCGACCCAGGCCACCCCGCTCGACAGACGGCGCACCCGGCTTCGATCCGAAATGGCCACCGAATCCTGTCATACTCGCCCGAAACAGGCGTTCCACCGCGCATCGCGGGTGGCCCCCTCCGTCGAAGAGGTTGCCCCACGCCATTCCCCGGAGCACACATGCATCTGCACACCAGCAAGTTCCTCGGCATCGCCCTTGTTTCCGCGGGCGCGTACTTCGCCTCCTCGCAGGCTTCGCTCGCGCAGTCCGAGCCGCCCTCGGGCGGCGGCCAGCGCGAAGGCGGCGCGCAGCGCGGCGGCGATGGTCGACAGAACGATGGCGGCGGCGGCCGTGGCCGTGGCGGCATGGGTGGCATGGGTGGCATGGGCGGCATGGGTGGCATGGGTGGCCGCGGCGGCATGGGCGGCATGGGCCGCGGTATGCAGGACATCCGCGAGGCGCTCGAGGCCGACTTCCTGCGCCGCGACCTGCCGATCTTCGTGCGCCAGCTCACGCTCACCGAGGACCAGAGCGGCGTGCTCGAGACGCTCTATGTCGACTACGAGACGCAGTACCAGCCCGAGGTCGAGTCGGTGCAGATGGCGATGTCGCAGATCGGCCAGACCATGATGCGCTCGTTCATGAACCCCGAGCGCCAGCAGCAGATGCAGTCGATGTGGGACGAGATGCGCAAGGAGATGGAGGCGCTCGAGGCCCA
Organism: Planctomycetota bacterium; assembly: GCA_046074745.1. Lineage (GTDB taxonomy): Bacteria > Planctomycetota > Phycisphaerae > Phycisphaerales > SM1A02 > QWPT01. The sequence continues at coordinate 16,738 of JBJTOV010000287.1, forward strand.
GAACGGCCCGATGGACGACGACACGCGCCGCCAGTTCTTCCGCGAGCGCATGCAGAAGGCCACCGAGCGATTCGCGACCGAGGCGCAGAATTCGGGCCTCGACGCCGAGATCAAGTCGGGCATCGGCGAGATGCTCGCGAAGATGGAGGCGTGGCAGACGCGCAAGACCTCGCTGCGCGAGGGCTTCGCCAACGGCCTGAAGGCCGTGCTCGACGACGACCAGCTCTCGCAGTGGCCCGCGTTCGAGCGCTTCCTCGTCCGCGAGAAGACCCTGCCCAAGGGCCGCATCTCGGGCGAGAATGTGAACCTCTTCCTCGTCGTCGACGAGATGCGCCTGCCGCCCGACGAGTTCGCGAAGGTCGAGCCGCACTTCAACGACTACGAGACGCGCCTCGACGCCGCGCTCCGCGCCCGCAACGGCTACCTCGAGGAGTCGATGCCGCGGCTCTTCAAGACGATGCAGGACGGCGACGTCGAAGGCGCCACCCGCATCTTCAAGCGCCAGGCCGAGCTGCGCGGCGCCGTGCGCGACGTGAACGAGGAGTTCCGCACCCAGATGGTCACCGCGCTCGGCGAGACCGAGTGGGCGAAGCAGCTCGACGGAGCCGTGCTCCGGGCCGGCTGGGACCGCATCTACCGCGCCACAACGACCGAGCGCATGTTCGAGGAGGCGCTCAAGCTGACCGACCTCGACCCGACGGTCGTGCAGTCGATCACCGACCTCTTCGCCCAGTATCGCGGCGAGCTCGCGCCGATGAACGAGCGTCTCCGCACGCTCGCGCGGACGCAGGAACCCGACCAGATCGTCCGCGAGGGCGAGCGCTTCGTCTCGGCGATCAGCCAGGGCGTCGCCGGGTTCGCGCGCAACTTCGGCGGCGGCGATGCCGGCGAGGATCCGATGCGCAAGGTCTTCGACGAGCGCAACGATCTCGGCGAGCGATATCAGGAGCGCCTGCGCGCGCTCCTCACCCCCGAGCAGATCGAGAAGCTCCCGCGCTCGGGCCGCGGCGGCCGTGGCGGCGAGGG
>JBJTOV010000288.1:0-13243 GCA_046074745.1 Planctomycetota bacterium
TGCGCCGCACCAGCCGCATGTGGTGGCGTGGCGGCATGCTCGGCAGCGCGCCCGCGTGGATGCCCTCGATCGAGGAGGCCGACGCGCTCGCGCGCCTCTTCGCGCAAGACCCCTCGGCCGACGCCCGCTTGACGCTCCGCATCACGGGCGACGAACGCCTCGCCGGCTACGCCACGCCTGTCACGCCCACCGATGCCGCCCCCGCGCAGGAAGGCGAACCGCGCATCCGCCGCTGGTACAGCGGCACCACCGAGATCCCCCTGCGCATCGAGCGCATGAACGCCGCCTCCCAGCCCCGCCGCTTCACGCCCTACTGAGGCCGCGAAGCGCCCGCGACGGACCGACGCCCTCCACGCTCTCGTCGTCCGACTTCGCTGCCGGCACAAAGAAAAGTCCGAGCCCACTCGGGCTCGGACGAAGGTCGCAGTCGGTCGATTCGATCAGGGGTTGCCGCCGGTCGACATGATCGGGAACGGGCTCAGGGAGCTCGGCTTGTCGGTCAGCCAGAAGCGGCCGAGGTCGTTCCACGCCGAGCGCAGTTCCTGTTCGTCGTTCATGGCGAGGTTGATCTCGATGTCGGCGTCACGCTCGGCGAGCGAGCGGAGCTCGGGATTCAGGTTGCTCTTGATCCCGCTGAAGCTGGTGTCGCTCGGATCGGCGCGGCAGCCGACGAGGACGAGGGCGGAAACGGCGGTCGAGATCAAGGCGGCGGTACGGATCGTGGTGGGCATGGAGACCTTCCTCAAAGAGGACGCATGATGCTGCACGCGGTCGCTCTTGTCAATCATGCGGATTCCGCGGCCTGCCAAGCGTGTTTTGTGGCCCGCCCCGCTTCCATGCCGCCAAGGCCGACCTACACTCGGCCTGCCGCGCGCGGAACCCCCTCGGGCGGACTGTCAGGCACATCGCCTCGAACCTTGCTTGACCCCAAGGGATCGGCGAGTTCCGCGACGAAGACCAGGCCTCCCTTGCGCTGCCCCGTGCATGCCGCATTGAGTGGAAGGTCGGGATCGATGGACGCCGAACCCACCTTGCATTGGGGTTCGAGCGCTCGTCCCTGACCGGCGTCTGCGCGCGTTGCGTGCAGCGCTCCGGCCGCATGCGGTCCGGATGCTTCCCGGCGGGGTTCCGCGCGTGGTTTCAACGCCCGCGACTTTCGTCGAGGCCCTGGAACGGGCCTCGACTTCTTCGCGGGCTTTGGCGGGGATCTGGCGTGTTCGCTCGCCCGCGACTTCTTCGCGGGCTTTGGTGGGGAATGGGGTGTTTCGCCGTTGCGGGTGCGCGCGGGGGCGCGGGGCAGCGCGGGATGGGCGGGAGCCCTACCATCGCCGCTTCGCCGATGCGTGAGCTGGCCCCGTTTCTGGTTCCGTTCAACCTGCTGATGGGCTTCGTTCGAAGCTTCCATCCGGGTGCGCTGCCGCCCATGCTGCGGCTCACCTACGGGCGCGAGCTCGTGAGCTGGGCGTTTCTGCCGCTCATGCTCGGCGCGATCGAGGGCGGAACGATCGCGATCGTCGTGAAGAAGGCGTTCGCGGGGCAGCCGGGCGTCGACCCCGTGCTCCTCGACCTCGCGACCGCATGGGTGGGCGCCGCCCCGAATGTCGCGAACCTGACCAGCTTCATCTGGGCCGCGCTTGCCAAGGGGCGGCCCAAGGTGGCGTTCATCTCGTGGCTGCAGATCGCGGCGTGCCTGATGGTGGCGTCGATCGCGTTCTTCCCGCGCGATGGGCTCGGGCTCGTGCTCGTGTGCGTCGCGCTCGGCCTTGCGCGCACCGCGTGGACGGGCGTGATCACCGTGCGCGCAGCGGTGTGGCGCAACAACTACCCCTCCGCGAACCGCGCCAAGATCGCGGGCAAGCTGGCGACGGTGCAGAGCATCACGCTCGCGCTCTCGGGCCTCGGCGTCGGCCTCGCGATGGATGTGTCGCCCGACAACTACCACTACCTCTTCCCCGCGCTCGCGCTGTTCGGGCTGCTTGGCAACCAGATCTACCTCAAGGTCCGGCTGCGCCGCGCGCGGGCGCTGCAGCGCGCCGAGCTCGACGGCCGCAAGCGCGACGCGGGTTTCAGCCCGATGGGCATGGTCACGCTGCTGCGCGAGGACCGCCTGTACGCGTCGTTCATGTGGTGGATGAGCGTGTTCGGCTTCGGGAACCTGATGCTGATGGCGCCGATGACCTATGTGGTGGCCGACGAGCTGAAGCTCGGGTACACGGCGGGAATCATGGTGAACACGATCCTGCCGCTCGCGGTGATGCCGCTCGCGATTCCGCTGTGGGCGCGGCTGATGGACCGCACGCACATCATCCGGTTCCGCTCGATCCACGGCTGGAGCTTCGTCGCGGCCAGCCTTGCGGTGACGGTCGCGGCGTGGCTTGCAAGCCCCGCGTGGATGTATGTCGGCTCGGCGCTCCTCGGGATCGGCTACGCGGGAGGCACGCTCGCGTGGAACCTCGGGCACCAGGACTTCGCGCCCGCCGAGCGCGACGCCGAGTACATGGCCGTGCATGTCTCGCTGAACGGAATCCGCGGCATCCTCGCGCCGATCGCGTCGTGGTGGCTCTACCAGGCGCTCGCGCCGCGCGGGCACTCGGCGCTGGTGCTCCTGATCTGCACCGCGATCAACGCGGTGGGCGTGATCGGCTTCATGTCGCTGCGCCACCGCATCCGGCCGCGCGCCGACGACGGGGCCGCCGCCGCGCAAGCCGCGTAGTTATCGAGGCCTTCGCCACCGCGGCCTTCCGCCGCGTCGCGCGCGCCGCAAGCCGCCGCGCCACCGCCGCTTCCGCCCCGAGGACCCTTCCAACCGCATCGCGGAATCGGTATCCTCGTCGATTCCCCGCTTCCGAGACGGGGCTCCCGGCATCAAGCGCGGACCTTCGTCCGCCCCGGCTCACCATCTCGGCTCGCATCCGCGCGTTGCGGTTGCGTGGAAAGAAACACCACCCCATGGTCGACTTCAACCTGATCGAGGATCTCAAGCTCAAGGACGGCGAGGTGGAGAGCATGCTCCGCGCCGCGTTCGGCGACAAGGTCGCCGGCGGCGAGATGGACGCGCTCATCTCGACGGAACTCGGAGGCCTCGCGCCGGGCAGCATCATGAAGGGCCGCGTCGTCGGCTTCGCCGGCGACCATGTCGTGGTCGATGTCGGGCTGAAGAGCGAAGGCCACATCGACCGCAACGAGTTCGAGGACACCGATGTCGCCGTGGGCGACGAGGTCGAGGTCCTCCTCGAGAGCCTCGAGGACGAGACCGGCGGCGTGCGCGTCTCGAAGCGCAAGGCCGACCGCATCCGCGGCTGGGAGCAGATCCTCCTGACCAAGAAGGAAGGCGATGTCATCGAGGGCAAGTGCGTGCGCAAGATCAAGGGCGGCCTGCTCGTCGACATCGGCGTGCCGGTCTTCCTGCCCGCCTCGCAGGTCGATGTGCGCCGTCCGGGCGACATCGGCGAGTTCGTCGGCAAGCCCATGCGCGCGATGATCCTGAAGATCGACGAGGAGCGCCGCAACATCGTGATCTCGCGGCGCAAGCTGATCGAGGACGAGCGCGACGCCGCCAAGAAGCGCCTGCTCGAGAATGTCCGCGAGGGCGACCTCGTGCGCGGCATGATCACGAATGTGGCCGACTTCGGCGCGTTCGTCGACCTCGGCGGCATCGACGGCCTGCTCCACATCACCGACATGTCGTGGGGCCGCGTCAACCACCCGAGCGAGATCGTGCGCATCGGCGACGAGATCGAGGTCAAGATCCTCAACATCGACCGCGAGCGCGAGAAGATCGCCCTCGGCCTGAAGCAGAAGGAAACCTCGCCCTGGGAGCAGATCGAGGCCAAGTACCCCGTCGGCTGCCGCGCGAAGGGCACCGTGGTCAACCTCATGTCGTACGGCGCGTTCGTGCGGCTCGAGGAGGGCATCGAGGGCCTGGTGCACATCAGCGAGATGTCGTGGACGCGCCGCGTCAACCACCCGAGCGAGCTCGTGGCCGTGGGCCAGGAGATCGATGTCGTGGTGCTCGACATCAACAAGGAGAAGCTCGAGATCTCGCTCGGCGTCAAGCAGACCGAGGTCAACCCGTGGGAGCTCGTCGCCGAGAAGTACCCGACCGGCACCGTCATCGAGGGCAAGGTGCGCAACCTCGCCAACTACGGCGCGTTCATCGAGATCGAGCCGGGCATCGACGGCCTGCTGCATGTCAGCGACATCAGCTGGACGAAGAAGGTCGCGCACCCGAACGAGCTCTACAAGAAGGGCGATGTCGTGAAGTGCGTGGTGATCGATGTCGACCAGGAGAAGCAGCGCGTCGGCCTCGGCGTGAAGCAGCTCACCGAGGATCCGTGGGTCGAGGGCATCCCGTCGGCCTACCGCCCCGGCATGATCGTGAAGGGCAAGATCACGAAGATCACCAACTTCGGCGTGTTCGTGGAGCTCGAGGAGGGCCTCGAGGGCCTGCTGCACATCAGCGAGCTCAGCGACAGCAAGATCGAGAACCCGCAGGATGTCGTGGCGGTCGGCCAGGAGGTCGAGGTCAAGATCCTGCGCGTCGACACCGACGACCGCAAGATCGGCCTCAGCCTGAAGCGCGCCCAGTGGGGCACGACGGCCGAGACCCCGGCGCGCGCCGAGGACGGCTTCGACCGTCCGCAGCGCGGCGGACGCGCGTCGCCCACCCGCGGCGGCCTCGGCGACCACGGCGCGATGGGCTCGGACAAGTTCAAGTTCTGATCCGACCACCTGTCGAAGGCCCGAAAACGCAACCATCGGCCGCGGCGCAAGCCGCGGCCGTTTCATTTCCCCTCTCTCGGTTCAGCAGAGCGAGATGAAGGCGAGCACGGCCAGCAGGACGAGCTTGCGGCGGTGGGTGGTCGGGGCGAAGGCGGCGGTGAGAAGCATGGCGGGTTCCGTTCTTTGGTTGTCGCATCGCACGGGGCGTGCGCGCTACCCTTCGCAAGTCCCGTGCCAAGGCTGCTTCCGATGCGATTCCCGCCCGTTCCGCGCCCTCTTCGGTTCGCTCTGTGCGGGCTGTTGCACGCGGCGGCGGCGGCGTGTTGCATGGCTGCGACACCCGTTGCGTTCGCTGCCGACGACGCGGAGCGGCCTGCGACGGCTGCGCAGCCTGCGCAGGCGCCCGCCGCGGAGGCCCTGGTGGGCGCGTTCATGCGCGCGCGCGCGTGGCTCGATGCCGACGCGATGCCCGCGCTCGAGGCGGCGGGGTCGCAGGCTGCCATCGAGGGCGCCGCCGCGGTGTGCTGCGTGCTTCGGCTCGATGGCCGCGTGGTGGGCGTCGGTACCGACGACGCGGGCGATGCGCTCATGGTGCGACGCGCGCTCGGGCGCGCGGTGGCGCGGGCCCTCGGCGACGAGACGATCCGCGCCGTCCGCGACGCGGCGGGCGACCGCGTGACCGTTCGGCTTTCGCTCGAGCTCGAGGCGGCGGGCCCGCTGCGGCCGCTGATCGGCCGCACGATCGACGAGGCCGCGCGGCGCATCGACCGCGGCGCGGAGGGCGTGGCGGTGCGGCGCGGCGACGCGGTGTTCCGCACCTATCCCGCGCGCATGTCGGCCACCGACGCCGCGGGTTCGCCCGCGCGCGCCATCGCCGCGCTGCTGGTGGATGCGGGGCTTCCCGCGAAGGACCTTCCCGAGTTTTCCCGCGACGACCGCGTGTCGCTCGCTCGGTTCGCAAGCACGCGGCTTCGGCAGCGCGACCCGGAGTCGGAGCCCGTCGAGGTGACGCGCGCAGGGCGCACGGTGCGGAACGACGAGGCGAGCGCCGCCGCCGCGCGCACGACCGCCCTGCTGCTTGCGTCGCGCTTGGCCGCGCAGGTGGTTGCGCGCGATGCCGCGCGGCCCGACGCGGGACGCGCGCTGCTCGGCGCCTACAACCCGACTTCGGACGAGTTCGACCCGCCGTTCGCAGGCGCGCGCGACGAGGCGCTCGCCGCCTACGCGCTCGCCGAGGCGTCGCGTTCCGCGCATCTGCCCGAACCGACCCGCCGCATCGCGCGCGCGGCCGCCTCGGCGCTCGCGGGCTCGCCCGAGCGCGCCGAAGCCGATGCGGCCGTGCGGCTCCTGCGCGCGCTCGCGCTTCGGCTGGCCGACGACGGAACCCTCGCGGCGATCGCCGAGCAGGCGGCGCGGCAGGCGCTCGCGGAGCAAGACGCGGGCGCGGCCGAGCTGCAGGCGCTGCGCGCGGCGTTGCTCGCCGCGTCGCCCGCAGGCGCCGATCGAGCCGACGCCGCCGCGCGGCTCGCGGTGCTCGTCGCCCGCGGCGATCTCCGCGCGAACGATCTCGCCGAGTGCCTGCCGTGGATCGCCTGCGCGGTGCGGCTTGCGCCCGAGGCGTCGTCGATCGCCGCGTCGGAACCGCTTGCGCGCGTGTGCGATGCGCTGCGCAACGCCTCGCGCGCCGATGGACCCGACGACCTGCGCGGTGGGCTGGCGCTCTCGGTCGGGGCCGCGCCCGACGCCCAGTGCCTGCGCTTCCTCGGGCCGCTGATCGCACTCGGCGCGCCCGACGCGGCCTTCACGCGCGCGGCGCTGCGCTTCGCGATGCAGCATGCGGCGCAGTCGCCGTGGACCGATGGGTTCCGCAATCCCTCGCGGCTCACGGGCCTGGTGCGCGAGAGCCTGTGGAGCGACGACTGCCCTCCCGCGGCCACGGCGGCGGCGCTGCTCGTCGCCCTCCGGGCGGCCGAGGTGCTTCACGGGGGCGAAACGCCGCAGAACGCCGAGAACGGCGCGTCTCGGAACATCGCGGTGCCCGCGGATGGGGCCGTTCCGTCGGTAGAAGTTCCCTGAGCGGGGCTTGCTCCGTCAGGGACCAGACCGATCGTTCGCGCTCGAGCCGCCCTCAAATCGCCGATTTCCGCGAAATCACGCCCGAGGCTGCCTGCGGGGAGCCGTATATTCGACCGCACCCCTGCGATCGCAGACCACCCCGAGGTGTTCCGCGCACCGCACGGCCACGCGCACCACGGAGCCCCGCATGCACCGAGCCCGCCACATGTCGACCCGCGCCGCAAACCGCGCCGCAACACTTGCCCTGACCTTCGCGGCGGCCCTCGCCGCTTCCTTCGGCGTCGCCACCGCGCCCGCCGATGCGCAGGGCCTGTCGGAGCGCATCCAGGCGGTGGGCGAGCAGAAGCGCGAGTCGCTCCGCAACAACTCGAACCGCGGCAAGCTGCTCGGCGCGCTTCTCTACGCCGATGTCACCGTGAACTTCGACAAGACGCCCGCCAAGACGGCGTTCGAGTACCTTGAGACCGCGATGGGCGCGGCGCTCGTGGTGCGCTACCAAGGCGAGGGCGGCTCAGGCGGCATCGACCCCGAGATGGAGCTGTCGCTCAAGCTCGAGGGCGTGCCCGCGCTGACCGCGCTCGAGCGCATGCTCGAGATCTGCGCCACCGACGAGCCCTGCACCTGGCAGATCCGCGAGGGGTTCATCGAGGCAGGCACGAAGGAACGCCTCGCCGTTCCCGCTGCGCGCGAGCTTCGCATGTATCCGATCCGCGATCTCCTGATGGAGCCGCCGCAGTTCGACAACGCCCCTGACTTCAACCTCGGCTCGGCGCTCCAGCAGGGCGGCCAGCAAGGCGGCCAGGGCGGAGGCTCGGGTGGCGGCGGCGGCGGCTTCGGCGGAGGCGGCGGCTTCGGTGGCGGTGGCGGCGGCGGTGGCTCGGGTGGTGGCGGCGGCGGCATCATCGGCGACCCGGGCGAAGACCCCGAGCGTCCCTCCGAGGAGGAGAAGGCCGATCAGCTGATGGACATCATCATGGAGCAGTGCGAGCCCGAGGCGTGGACCGACGCGGGCGGCGACTGGGCCTCGATGCGCTACTACCAAGGCGTGCTGATCATCCGCGCGCCCGACTTCATTCACCGCCAGATCGACGGCTATCCGTTCGCGCCGCAGCGCCCGCGCAGTGCGTCGAAGGCCGATGGAGGCGACGGCGGCGCGCGCCGCTATGTCACCTTCACGAGCGGCCTTTCGGTCGTGGGGAACCTGAAGTTCAAGAGCGTGCCCGTCGAGGGCGCCGCGGGTGGAACCGGCAGCGGAACCCGCTGAACCGTCGCTCGAGCAGCGCAGCGAACAACGCATGATGGGAGGTTCCATGGAGCGTCCGACTCCGTGCCGGGACCTGTGGACGGGCGCGTGCACCGCGCTTGCTGTCCTCATGTTCTCGACGTCCATCGCCTCGACCGGCGCGGCCGAACCGCCGCCGGGCCGAACGGTCGATGCGCCCGCGTCGCGCGCCGTCGAGGCACGGAGCGCGTTCACGAAGACGCGGCCCGCCGATGCGCCGTCTGCGGCCAATGTCGATGAGCGCAATCGCGAGCAGCTCGGGCGGCTCGAGCACTCGAAGGTCGTGCTGAAGGCGGAAGGCGCCACCCTGCGCGAGACGCTGCGCGAGCTTCGGCGTGCGCTCGGCATCAACCTCGTGCCCTTCTTCGACAGCGGCGATGTGGGGGCCGCGCGCGGCGGCGTGGATCCTGCGATGCCCGTGACCATCGCGCTTGACGGCGCGACCGGTCGCGAGGTGCTCGAGGCGCTGGCCGCGCTCTGCGGCCCCGCGGTGACATGGCAGCTCGTGAACGGCACGGTTGAGTTCGGGCCGCGCGAGATCCTGGCACGGCCGACCGCGCGCATGGTGGTCGTGCTCGATACGCGGTCGCTCGCGCATCACGCGGGCGCTTCGTACAAGTCGCAGGGCATCGGTCAAGGGCGCGTCGAGTCGGATGACCGCCGCGACAGCGACATGGAGCTTGGGCTCGTGATGAAGGAGATCGCCGCGCGGTGCGAGCCCGAGGCTTTCGACCCGCTTGCCGAGGCGAAGGTCGAGGATCCCGAGGGGAACCTCGTGCCGGTGCGTCATGTGCTGCCCGGGCGCGGGGGAAACAACCGCATGGTCGGCCGCCCGTCGAACTACGACCCGAACCTTGGGCCGGTGTTCGTGCGCGGCAAGTGGGCCGCCATGCAGGCGCGCGACAACGCGATCATGGTGATGGCGCCCGACTTCGTGCTGCGCGCGGTCGAGGGCTACGGCGAGCCGATTCCGCCGCGCGAGGAGGTGCGTGAATGAACGGCTCGATCGCCATCGCATGCTTCGCGCTGTGGGCCGCGCAGGCCGCGCCTCCCCTGCCTCCCGGTGCGCCTTCCCAGGCTGCGGCCGCCGACGCCCCGCGGGTGCGCGTGGCGTGCACCTGGGCGAAGGTCGCCCCCGAGGACGCGCCCGAGCCGCGGTCGATCGACGAGCAGAACCGCGCGCAGCTCGGACGGCTGATCTACGCGCGCGTCACGATCGAGTCGGAGGGCGCCGAGGCCGCGGAGGTGCTGGCCGCGCTGCGCGAGGCGCTCGGGCTCAAGCTGTTCGTCTACGAGTCGGGCCGCAACGGGCTCGACTTCAGCACGGGCATCGACCCCGCGACTCCGGTCGACCTCTGGCTCGAGGGCGTCGACGGACGGACCGCGCTCGAGACGGTCGCAGCCATGTGCGGCAACGATGTGACCTGGCAGCTGCGCGACGGCATGGTGGAGTTCGGGCCGAAGCGAACGCTGGCGCGGGAGCCCGCGCAGGAGCGGCGCGTGTACGAGCTCGCGGATCTGAGCCTGGTTCCGCCCGACTGGAGCTCCGCGGGCGGCGGCGCGGAGCTGCGTCGGAAGTCGGTCGCCAAAGGCGCCGGCGAACTGGTGCGCGCGATCGCGATGCAGTGCGAGCCCGACGCATTCGAGCCGAAGGCCCCGAAGTTCGAGGACGAGGCGACCACGCCGCGCAAGCCCGTGCAGCAGTCGCGCAGCGGCGCCGCCGCCGCGCGCGCGAAGGACGATGGGCCCGATGTCACCGCGAACTTCGATCCGCAGTACGGCCCGGTGCTCGTCAAGGGCGCGTGGGCGACCATCCAGATGCGCGGAACGACGCTGATCGTGCGCGCGCCCGACTTCGTGCACCGCACGATCCAAGGCTACGGACCGCCGATCGCGCCGAAGCGCGGGCAGGACGGCGGCTGACGCGGCCCGGGCGCGCGGCGGACCGCACCGCGCGGCGCGCTTCGCGTTACGCTTCCGACCGCACGGATGCCTCGATTTCGGAAGGACTCCCCTCTTCGCCGCGACCTGCACGCCTGCACGGGCGACGGGATGACCTATTCGTTCATGGTCGGGACGGGCGAGACCTACTTCGCGGCGTTCGCGCTGGCGCTTGGATCGAGCGAGAAGGCCGCGGGGCTGGTCGCCGCGGTGCCGCCGCTCGTGGGCGCGACCGCGCAGCTGTTCGCGCCGAGGCTGGCGGCGCGGGTCGGCAGCCCCTCGCGATGGATTCGGGGCTGCGCGCTGCTGCAGGTGGCGAGCTTCGTGCCGATGATCGTGGGCGCGCTTCTCGGCGCGCTGCCAGTGTGGGTGCTGTTCGTGGTGGCGGGCGTGTACTGGACGAGCGCGCTCGGCGCGGCGGGCGTGTGGAACACCTGGATCGGGCTGTGCTTTCCCGCGAAGATCAGGCCGCACTACTTCGGCATCCGAAGCCGCTTGTGCCAGGCCACGCTGCTCGCGGCGCTCGTGCTTGCGGGCGTGATCTGGCAGTCGACCGACGGCACGCGCTGGGAGCTGGCGGGATTCGCGGTGCTGTTCGTGCTGGCGGCGGCGGCGCGCGCGGCGAGCATTCCGTACCTGCGGGTGCAGCGTGATCCGCCGTCGTGGCCCGAGCACCGCAATGTCCCGCTCTGGCACTTCCTTGCGAACTTCTGGCACCGCGCCGACGCGCGGCTCCTCTCGCTCATGCTCGTCATGCAGGTCGCGGTGCAGATGGGGCAGCCGTTCCTGAACCCGTACCTGCTGAAGCAGCTGAACGCGTCGCCCGCGATGTACCTCGGGCTGATCGGCGCAAGCTTCGCGGCGAAGAGCGCGGCGCTGCCGCTGCTTGGCGCGTATGCGAAGCGGCGCGGCGCGCGGAGCCTGCTTGCGCTTGGCGCGCTCGGAACGGCGCTCATGATCCTGCCGTGGATGTTCGCCGAGAGCGCGCCGTGGTGGTTCGCGATCCAGGCGGTGAGCGGCGTGGCGCAGGGAGCGTGGGAGCTTGCGACATTCCTGCTTCTCCTCGAGACGATTCCGTCGGACGAGCGCACGAGCGCGATGAGCGGGTTCTTCTTCCTGAACTCGCTCGCGATGGCGGTGGGCGCGTATGTCGGGTCGGTGCTGCTCGGGCTTGCGCCCGACGCGGCGTCGTACTCGGCGCTGTTCGGGATCTCGACCGTCGCGCGCGTGGGCGCCCTGCTGCTGCTGCCGTTCGTGCATGTCGAGGTGCTGCGCGCGATTCCGCTGATCTCGTCGACGCTGGCGGTGCGGCTGAACGCGGGCTCGATCGAGGCGCCGATCCCCGACTCGATGGATGAACGCACGAAGCGCGGCGAGGGCGGGCCGTGACGGAGCCGAGGCGGCCGGCGAATCGGCGGATCGAACCGCTGCTGCTCGCCGCGTGCGTGGCCGGGGCCGCATGCGCCGCGCTCGCGATGGTGCCGACGGGGGCGTTCGCAGCGGCGTTCGCGCATCCCGCGCGCGTCGAGCAGCTCGGAGGCGCGATTCCCGAAGCCTCGATGCGCGGGGCTGCGTTCTTCCGCGCGTCGCTGGCTGCTGCGGCGGCGCTCGTTCCGCTCCTTGTCTGGATGCTCGTGCGCGCGTGCCCGTCGGATGCGGCGCGTCCACCGCGGCCGATCGCGCCGCGCACGCGCGCCGGGTGGCTGCTGCTCGCGGGAATCGTGGCGCTCGGCGGCGCGCTGCGAGTCGTGTTTGCGCGGGAGAGCCTGTGGTACGACGAGATCTCCGCGTTCCTGTCGTTTGCGATCGAAGGACCGGCCGTCGCGTTCGGCTCGTACGCGGTGCCGACGAACCATGTGCCGATGACGATCGCGACCTGGGCCGCGTGGACGCTGTCGGGCGGCTCGCTCGACGAGCTTGTGCTGCGTGCGCCGGCGATCGCGGCGGGCATGGCCTCGATCGCGACGGCCTATGCGCTCGGTGCGACGCTCTTCACGCGGCGCCTCGGGCTCTTCACGGCGCTCGCGGTGGCGGTCGGGCCGATTCCGGTCGTCGAGGGCGCGGAGGCGCGCGGATACGCGTTCGTCATCCTCGGGGCGCTCGTCGCGACGCTGGCGCTTGCACGCGCGTTCCGCACGCAAGGCGCGCGCGAATACGCGGCATTCGCCGGCGCGTGCGCCTTCATGGCGTGGAGCCATCCCGTGGCGGTGCTCGTGCCCGTCTGCGCGGGCATGATCGGGCTTGCGCGCGACCGGCGGCTCGCGATCGCGTCGCTGCTTGCGGGCGTCTCGGCCGCGGTGCTGCTTGCGCCGCTCGCGGGCGATGTCCTTGCGACGCGCGCCGACTACGCGCGCAGCGACGCCGCGCAGCCGGCACCGTGGTCCCGTGAAGGACTGGAAGCGGTCTACGGCCTGACGCTCGCCTGGAGCGGCGGTCGACCGTGGTGGTTCCTCGATCCGACGCCGTTGCTCGCGATCGCGGCTGGGTTCGGATACGCGGCGATCGCGCGTTCGCGCGAACCAGCGGCGCGCCGGACGCGCGCGGCGCTCGCACCCGTGCTCGCGGCGTTCGTGCTCGCGTTCGCGCTCTCGGCGGCGCTCGGAACCTGGATCTACGCGCGCTTCCTCGTCTTCACCGTGCCTGCGGGCGCCCTTGCGCTGACCGCCTTCGCGTGGTCGTCGCTTCGCGCAAGCCGCGGCATGCGCGGGCTTCAGCCATGGATTCTTCCCGTGCGGCCGCAGACCGCGCTCTGCGCCGCCGTCATCCTGTTCGCCAGTGTCAGCGGCCTGCGCAACCTCGCGTGCCGTCAGCCGATCCGCGATGCGGTCGAGATCGTCGCGCGCTCGCGCGAGGCCGACGACCGGGTCGCGACGATCGGTCTGCCCGACAATGCGGTCGGCTTCTACGCGCAGCAATACGGCTTCGAGGCGGAGGCGACGGGGTTCCTGGGGAGGGATCTCGCGGCGGTTCTCGCGCGCGACGAGCCGCGCTTCGTCATCGTGCTCTATCCGACGCGCGTGGACGGCGAGATCCTTCGATTGCTTGATGCAGGCTACGACCGAACCGAGGTGCTCGAGGGGTGGGCGGACTGGGGCGGAGGCGCGGTCGAGGTCTGGCGCTCCCGAACGGTGCCTGGCACCTCCCTGGCACCTACCAGGTGAACCCGGCACCTCCGCGGCACCAGCGGGGGCAATGGTCCGAGCTCGGCCCACATCGGGTTGA
>JBJTOV010000289.1:0-11270 GCA_046074745.1 Planctomycetota bacterium
CTGCTCGACGGCGAGTCGCCCGCGGAGATTCCGTTCAGCGCGCCGACCCGCACGGTGTTCGCCGTGAATCCCGAGCGGATGTCGCGGTTCGGGATCGTGCTTCCCGAGGCGCTGCGGACAGCGGCGAGCGTGGGAACCGAGGAATCCGCGGCAACGACGGGTTCGACTGGAAACGGAGCGGCGCGATGAAGGTGACGCGGCATCTCGACGACGCCTGCGTGCGGCTTGTGTTCGAGGGCCGGCTCGATGCGTCGTGGGCGGACGCCGCCGCGATCGCGCTCGATGATGCGATTCGGCTCGGACGCACGCGGATCGAGCTCGATCTTGCGGCGGTGAGCTTCATCACCTCGGTGGGGATCGGCGCGATCGTGCGCGCGCACGCGCGGTTCCGCGCCGTGAAGGGCACGCTCGCGATCGTGGCGCTCAACGACGCCATGCGCGAGATGCTGCGCATCGCGCGGCTCGACATGCTGATCGACCGTGCGGCGCCAGCGCCGATGGCCCATGTGGCCGCGGCGATCGCCTTCGGTGGCGCGATGCGCGGAGGGTTGGAACCGTGCGCGCCATCGGACATGCGCGCCAGCGCCGAGTTCGTGCGCGAGGCGCGCGTTACGCTTGGCGTCGATACCGTTGCGCTCGGGCACTTCGCGCTTGCCAACGACCTGGCGGAAGCACGCGGGCTTTACGGCGAAGGACTTGCAGCGGGCGGCACGGTGGCGGTTGCGCCCGCGCGCGCGCCGCGACCCGACTGCCTGGCGTCGGCGGGTGATGCCGCACTCACCGCGGGCGATCCCGCACTCGCCGCGGGCGATCCCGCATCCGCCGCGGGCGATCCCGCACTCGCCGCGGGCGTGGACGCATCCGCCGCGGGCGTGGCGAGCTTCATCGCCCGCGATGGCCTCGTGGTGCGCGGATCGCCTTCGTTTCGCGGGTTTTTCGAGCGTTCGCCGATCGATCGGCTGTCGCTTCGCATGTTCGCACAGGCGTTGGTCGAGGCGACGGGCGGACCGCTCGCGTTCGTCGCGATCGGCGAGTCAGGCGGTGCGTTCGGAGCGTGGGCGCGGGAGTCGCCCGATCTGTGGACGCATGCGGCCAGCGACATGTCGCCCGACGAGATGCGCGCGGCGCTTCGCTTCGCAGGCGAGCCGATGCATGCAGGCGAATCGATCGCGGTCGTGGCGGTCGCGTGCCCGCACGCCCGTCGCGGGGAGCTCGACCCCGCGGTCGCCGATGCGCTTGTCGATGCGGGGCCCCTGCTGCTGCACGCGCATGTGGCGACGGTGTCGTACCGGCCCGTCACGCGCGCGACGACCGATGTGTCCGCCGCGGGAGCGCTGCTTGCGGAGCAGCCTCTGCGCGCGGTGATGCACGCCCTGCATGACGACCGCGCAGGCCATGAGACGGCGCTCGTGCGCGGCGCCGTGTGGGTGATGCGGCTCGGAGGAACTCCATGAGCCTGCTTGTCGCGACGCTTGCGGTCGGACTCGTGTTCGCGGTGCTCGCGCTTGGCGTGTACCTGTCGTTCCGGGTGTATCAGATCCCCGACATCACGGCGGACGGATCGTTCGCGCTCGGAGCGGCGGTGACGGCGCGGCTTCTGAAGGACGGCGTCAATCCGTGGCTCGCGACGCTCGCGGGCGTTCTGAGCGGCGCGCTCGCGGGCATGGCGACGGGCTTCATCCACACGCGCTTCAAGGTGAACGCGATCCTGAGCGGCATCCTGGTGATGACGGCGCTGTACTCGGTGAACCTGCGCGTGATGGGTTCGAGCAATCTGCCGATCACGGGCCGCACGCTGCTCACGCCGCTCGAGGAGGCGGCGGTGTCGGTTCTTGGCCGCGAGACGACGCTGCTCGGCAAGCCCGTGCCTTCGGGCGACCTTGGTCTGCTCGCTGGCGTCGCGCTTGCTGCAGGTGTCGTCGCGATCGCGCTGTGGGCGTTCCTGAAGACGGAGCTCGGCACCGCGATGCGCGCGACCGGCGACAACGCGCGCATGGTGCGCGCGCTCGGCACGAGCACCGACCGCATGATCGTGATCGGGCTCGCGATGTCGAACGCGCTGGTGGCGCTCGCGGGGTCGCTGTTCGCGCAGATGCAGCTGTTCGCCGACGCGCAGATGGGGATCGGCGTGATCGTGTTCGGGCTGGCGAGCGTGATCATCGGCTCGACCCTGGTGGGACCGGTGCGTTCGGTGTCGCTCGGCATCGCGGGCGCGGTGATGGGCGCGGTGCTGTTCAGGCTGCTGGTCGCGATCGCGATCCGCATGGGGCTCGATGCCAACGACCTGAAGCTGGTGACCGCGGCCGTGGTGCTTGCGGCGATCGTGGGGC
Source organism: Planctomycetota bacterium (assembly GCA_046074745.1). Lineage (GTDB taxonomy): Bacteria > Planctomycetota > Phycisphaerae > Phycisphaerales > SM1A02 > QWPT01. The sequence goes on from JBJTOV010000289.1 coordinate 2,331, forward strand.
CGGGCTGGCTGCGCGGCCTGCGCGCGGGAAAGCGAGGCGGCCATGCTGCGGCTTGACGGAGTGCGCAAGACCTTCAACCCGGGCACCGCGAACGAGGTGCGTGCGCTCGACGGCGTGAGCCTTTCGATCGACGAGGGCTCGTGGACCGTGGTGATCGGCACGAACGGTTCGGGCAAGAGCACGCTGCAGGGAGCGGTTTCGGGGACTTTCGCGCTTGACGCAGGTCGCGTCGTGGTCGCGGGGCGCGATGTGACCTCGTGGAGCGAGCATCGGCGCGCGACGCTCGTCGGGCGCGTGTTTCAGGATCCGTTCGCGGGAACGGCGCCCGAACTGACCGTCGCCGAGAACATGGCGCTTGCCTCGAGGCGAAGCAACCTGCGATCGCTCCTTCCGCTTGGCGTGCGCGCGCGGCGCGAGGAGTGGCGGGCGCTCCTCCGGAGGATCGGGCTCGGGCTCGAGGACCGCCTTGACGACCCGATCGGACTTCTCTCGGGCGGGCAGCGGCAGGCGATCACCCTGCTGATGGCGACGCTGACGCGGCCGCGGGTGCTGCTGCTCGACGAGCACACGGCCGCGCTCGATCCGCGCAGCGCGGAGCTCGTGATCGGCCTGACCGAGAGCCTGGTGCGCGAGTCGCGGTCGACGACGCTGATGGTGACGCACTCGATGCAGCAGGCCGCGACGCTCGGCGACCGGCTGGTGGCCATGCATCGCGGCCGCGTGTACCTCGATGTGTCGGGCGCGGAGAAGCGCATGCTGGGCGAGGACGATCTGCTCGCACTCTTCAGCCAGATGCGTCGCGACGACGCGCTCGACGACGAGGCGTGCGCCCTGGTCCGCGGGCAGTACCGCTAGGGCGCAGCGCGGTTTTCGCGGACATTTGCGCGGGTCCGCGCGGTACCCTGCGCGCATGGCGCTCTTTCCAAGGTCGATCCGCGGCAGGCTGGTGGTGTGGTTCGTGGTCATCGCGCTGGCGCCGCTGGCGGCGGTGCTCTTCGTGTCGAGCGTGGACACCGAGCGCGCGGTGGAGCGGAACGCGCTGTCGACGATCGCGGCCATCGCCGAGAACAAGGCGGCGCGGCTCGACGCGTATGCGCGCGAGCGGCTGCGGAGCGTGAGCAGCATCGCGTCGGGGCTTGCGTTCGTGGGCGCGGCGCAGGACCTCGGCGCGGCGTATCGCGCGGACGGGTCGCGCGACGAGGCGGCGCATGCGGCGGCGCTCGCGAAGTACCGCGGGCGGCTCGACGACTTCGCGCGCGTGGCGGAATTCCCGACATTTCTGATCCTCGATGCGGGCGGTCGCGTGGTGTACGCGGTGGGCGGCGACCACCTGCTGCATCGCCGCGTCGACGAGCCCGATCTCGCGGGCACGGGGCTCGCGGCTGCGATCGCCAAGGTTCGCACCGAGAAGCGTGCGCTGGTGACGCCGCCGCAGCTCGCGCGGGATGGCGTGCGGCCGCAGGTGCAGGTGATGGGGCCGCTCGTCAAGGACGGCGCGGTGGTCGGGTTCGCCGCGGTCGCGCTGGCAAGCGACGAGATCGACGCGATCGTGGCGGATTACGCAGGGCTTGGCGAGACGGGATCGGTGCTGTGCGCGGCGCGCGTCGGCGGCGAGGTCGTCGTGACGACGCCGACGCGCTAGGACCCCGATGCGGCGTTCGTGCTGCGCGGCAGGCTGGGCGGCGATTTCGCGCCGAAACTGCAGGAAGTCGTGCTCGGGAACTCGTTCCGCGGGCGCGGCACCGATACGGACGGGCACCCCGTGATCGGCGCGTGGACGCGCGTCGAGGCGCTCGGGTGGGCGCTTGCGGTGACGATGCATCTCGATGAGGTGCATGCGAATTCGCTCGCGCAGCAGCGGACGAGCATGATGGTTGCGGCGATCGGAGTGGTTCCGATCGTGATCCTTGCGCTGGTGGTCGCACGATCGATCAGCCGGCCGATCACGACTGCGGCCGCGGCGGCGGAGCGGCTGGCGGAGGGCGATCTCTCGCGGCCTGTCGAGGTCTGGGGCTCGGGCGAGACGGGCGCGCTGCTGTCGTCGATGCAGCGTGCGGTGGCGAGCCTGACCGGGCTGGTGTCGCGCGTGCGGGATTCGGGGGTTGAACTCGGCGCGACGGCGGCGCAGTTGAGGCGCGGCGCGCAGGATCAGGCGGAGGTCGCGCAGCAGTTCGGGGCATCGAGCGCGCAGATCGCGGCTGCGGCGCGCGAGATCACTTCGACGCAGCAGGAGCTGAGCGGATCGGTGCAGTCGGTCGCGGACGCGGTGCGTGAGGCGTCGCGTTCGGCGCAGGATGGACGCGCGTCGCTCGGAGCGCTTGATGGCGAGATGCGGGCGCTTTCCGCGGGTTCGACGGCGATCGCCGAGCGGCTCGACGCGATCCGCGCGCGTGCGGAGCGGATCAACGAGGTTGTGGCGCGCGTGGCGAAGGTCGCGAACCAGACGAATCTGCTGTCGGTGAATGCTGCGATGGAGGCGGAGCGCGCGGGGGAGGCCGGCGCGGGTTTCCGCGCGGTGGCGCGAGAGATCCGCAGGCTTTCCGAGCAGACGGCCGAGGCGACGCTCGCGATCGAGGCCCTTGTGCGTGAGATGCAGTCGGCCGTCGCAGAGGGCGTGGAGGAGATGGCGCGATACGGCGACGCGGTGGCGGGCGGCGTGCGCACTTCTGGCGAAATCGCCGGCGGATTGCGCGCGGTGATCGACAGCGTGGAGCGCGTCGCGGGCGAGATCGACCTTGTCGCGCGCGGCATGGAGGCGCAGGCGCTCGGTGCGGCGCAGGTGACGGCGGCGATCGAGTCGCTGACGGATGGCGCGGCGCGCACGGCAATGGGCGCATCGCAGGCGACGGCGTCGAGCGGCGAACTCGAGGCGAGGTCGGAGAGCTTCGCGCGCGAGGTCAAGGCTTTTCGGCTCCCAAGCTGAAAAATGCATCAATACGCGGTGCCGGGTAGGTGCCGGGCGAACGCGGTAGGTGCCAGGGAGGTGCCAGGCACCGTTCGTGCTCGCCCAAAGCATCGCGTTTGGTGCTGGGAAGCGTGCGTTGTCTTCAGCGGTGTCTCCGGTGCCGTGCACCTACCGGGTACGCCCGGCACCTGCCTGGCACCGTTCGGGCAGCGTGACTGGGGACACGATGTGCAAAAACTCAGGGGCGGCCCTTTCGGGCCGCCCCTGTCTTTCCCTTGTTGTCGTCCCTCGGTTTCCCTCAGGACGGTCCTCCGCCCCTCGTCATCGGGATCAGCCGATGAGCGAGAGGACCTGCTGAGGAGCCGAGTTCGCGAGGGCCAGCGACTGCGTCGCCGCCTGCGACAGGATCTGCGCGCGGGTCATCGCCGCGGTCTCCGCAGCGAAGTCCGTGTCGCGGATCGCGCTCTCGGCAGCCGTCGTGTTCTCGAGCGCGACGCCCAGGCTCGAGATCGTGGCGCCGACGACGTTCTTCTGGAACGCGCCGAGGCGGCCGCGAAGGCTCGAGACCTGCTTGATCGCCGACGAGATCACTTCCTGCGCCTTCGAGAGGTCGCCGTTCTGGACATTCGCCTGTCCGCCCGACTTGAGGTCGGAGAGGAAGCCGAACTCCGAGCCACCGAGGTTGCCGGTCGTCACGGTCTCGATGCCCAGCGACACCTTGCCCGCGAGGTTCACGGCCGGAGCGAGGTTGAATTTCGCGCCGCCGCCGGTGATGTTGAAGGTCGTCGACTGGCCGGCGGCGTTGAGCGCCGAGGTGCCGTTCAGCGAGACCGACACATCGAAGCCGTCGCTCGACACGCGGGCAGTCAGGCCGTCCGTAGTGGCCGAGGTGCCGTTGATGAGAACCGTCGCGTTGCGGCCGTAGTCCTTCGTATCCGAGAGACCCGTTCCGCTGCCGACCGCATCGAAGATGAAGTCGGTCGCGCCCTCGTTCGACAGCTCCTTGACGCGCACGAACGCATCAGCGCCGTAGTCGGTCGAGCGGATCTGGACGCGGGCGGCATCCGAGGCCTGCGAGGCCGAGACGCCGAGCGCTTCCTTGAAGCTGTTGATCGCGGCGAGGATGTTGGCCTGCGAGGTGCCCGACGCGAAGGTGAACTGCTGCACACCCTTCGTGCCGGTGATCTCGAAGGTGACTTCGCCCGAACCGCCGTTGCCGAAGGTCGCGCCGGTCGACAGGAACACGCCTGCCGTCTGCGCCGACTGGAGCACGGTCACGGTCACCGAGCGGGCCGAGCCGTCGGCGGCGAGCTTCGCGGCGTTCACGGTCACATCGGTGAGGTTCGCCGACTGGCCGCTGACCGTGTAGTCGAAGTTGCCGTTCAGGAGCTTGGTGCCCTGGAAGCTGGTGGCGTTCGCGATGCGGTCGATCGTCTGCAGGATCGAGTCGATCTGCAGCTGGTTCGCGTCGCGCTCCTCCTGCGACACGCCCGCCTCGTTGGCGGTCGCGCCGACGAGGCCCTGGAGCTCGACCAGCATGTTCGAGATCTCCTGGAGGCCGCCTTCGGCGACATTCACGACCTGCTCGGCGCGCTGCGAGTTCGAGATCGCGCTGTTGATGGCGGTCTTCTCGGCGCGGAGGTTCTCCGACGCGATCAGGCCCGCCGGATCGTCGGCGCCACGGTTGATGCGCAGACCGGTCGACAGGCGCTGGAGGCTGCCCGCGAGGCCGCGGTTCTGGTTGTTCAGCACGCGCTGAGCAACGAGCGAGGGGATGTTCTGGTTGATACGGCTCATGACTTGACTTTCCTCCGTGATCGTGCCGGCACTCACCGGCTTGCTCTGGATCGCCCCGGACCGGGGCACTGCCGCCGCACGCGCGGTCGGCTGTTCGGCACTGCGCGGAATCCTCCAGAGCAGGCCACTCGAACTTGGGACGGCGCGTCCTGCGCCTGAAACGAGTCGGAACTGAGGGTCCCCGACGGGTGATGTGATCGGAGGAGTCGGAGGGGTCCTTCACCCACCGACCGCATTTCCCGCATGAAACGCGCCAACTTCGCCCCATTGGGGCAAACACCGCCCGCTTCGCGCTGGCACGGTGCCTGCGCGCGGCGGATAACGGCCGCCACGCGCACCGCCCATGCGGCCTGCGCGGGCAGGGCCGTGAAAAACGCGGAAACGACGCCGCCCCGCGCGTGGCGGGGCGGCGTCGATTTCTGCGTCTTCAGAGCGCGGCGCTCATCGCCCCGCGCTTCGCGCTCACTGCAGGAGCCTCAGGACATTCTGCGCCGTCGAGTTCGCGGTGGACAGCACCGAGGTTCCGGCCTGCTGCAGGATCTGCGCGCGGGTCAGCGCCGCGGTTTCGGCCGCGAAGTCGGTGTCGCGGATCTTCGACTCGCTCGAGGTGATGTTCTCAAGGCCGATCTGCAGGCTGCGCGAGTTGGTCTGCAGCGTGTTGCGCTCGAACGCACCGAGGCGCCCGCGCAGCACCGAGACCTCGGTGATCGCGGCGTCGAGCACCTTGCTCGCCTCGGCCGCACGGCCCTGGGTGAGCGAGTTCGACTGCCCGCTCTTCAGGCTGTCGAGGAAGTAGCGCGCATCGTCGAGCGTGGTTCCGCCGAGCCGGCTGGCCGCGATCGACTGGATGCCAATGCCGACCTGCTGCGAGGTGGTGATCGAGGGGCCGAGCTGGAAGCTCGCGCCGCCACCCGTGATGTTGAAGGTGGTCGGGTTGCCCGTCACCGCGGTCGCGAACGCGTTGGAGAGATCGACCTCGATGGCGAGCGCGGGCGTGTTGAGCGACACGCTGGTGCCGTTGCCCGTCGCGAGCGCGCCGTTGACGATCGCGCTGACATCGCGTCCCTCGTCGCGCTGGGTCGCGGTGCCGCCAGGAGCCGAGTAGGTCTGGAAGAAGCTTCCGCCCTGCCCGATCTTGCGCACCGAGGTGAACGAGTCGCTGCCGTAGCCGATCGAGTTGAACCACATGCCCGAGGTCTGGCTGCCGCCGTTGCGGAGCGCCGCGCTCACGCCCGTGGTGTCGCGCACGGTGTTCACCGCCGCGATCACCGCCGACAGCGCGGTGCCCGACACGAAGGTCAGCGTCTGCACGCCGAGGTTGCCCGCGATCTCGAGCGTCACGCTCGACGCGAGCGCGCCCGTCGGCGCCGACAGGAACAGCCCGCCCGGCTGCGCCGACTGCGTCACCTCGACCGACACGGCGACCGACGGGTTCGACCCGAACTGCACGCCCTGGATGTCGACGCCCGCGATGTTCGCGGTGTTGATGCCGCTCGTCACATACTCGAGCGAGCCGTTGAGGAGCTGCAGGCCCGCGAAGCTGGCCGTGTTCGAGATGCGCGTGATCGACTCGATCGCCGAGTCGATCTCGAGCTGGTTGGCCGCGATCTCCTCCTGCGAGATGCCGCCCGTGTTCGCGCTGTTGACCACCAGGCTCTTGATCGAGTTGAGGAGGTCGGCGACCTCGGCGAGATAGCCTTCGGTCGTCGCGATCACGCTGCTTGCGCGCTCGCTGTTGTCGATCGCCTGGCCGATGCCCTTGATCTCGGAGCGCAGGCGCTCGCTGACGATCAGGCCGGCCGGGTCGTCGGCGCCGCGGTTGATCCGCAGGCCCGTCGACAGGCGCTGGAGGCGGGTGGAGAGGTCGGAGTTCGAGCGGTTGAGGTTGTTCTGCGCGATGAGCGACGGAACATTCGTATTGATGCGAGCCATGGCAATCCTCCTTGACTGGAAGGGCCCGGGGTCAGGCGGTCACGCGCCTGCCGTTGGAAGTCGCCGCAAGCTTCGCGGCTGCTGGCAGGACCGTCCCGCCCGCGTTGGCCTGGCCGCGCGCACTCCCGCGCGGACGCAGCGAACCGAGCTCGCCGCGGAACGCCGCGGCCTGCTGGTTCTCGTTCTTGATGGCCTCGTACACCTCCTTGCGGTGCACGGCCACGGTCGCGGGGGCCTTGATGCCGATCCGGACCTTGTCACCTCGGATGTCGACGATCGTGAGCTCCACGTCGTCGCCGATCATGATCGTTTCATCTCGCTGTCGGGAGAGCACCAGCATGCGCGGGCTCCTTCCTGTTGAGGGGCGTCCTGCCCGTTGCGTCCATCCTTGTCACGCCTCGAGGAATGTCGGCGACGCCGGTCACGCGATGCGTGCGGCGGCGGCCTCCGCGAGCTTCACCAGCTCGTGGCGCGTCGACCACTTCTTCTCGGCGAGGACGAGCTGCATCGCGCGGCGGTTGGCCGAGTTGACGACGAGCGGTCCCTGGAGGTTCGCGGTCAGCGACTGCTCCCGCTTGTTCACGATCACGAGCACCTGGGCGTCGGAGATCTCCGAGAGGCCGAGGTCCTCCATCTGCTCCTTGCGGATGTTGGCCTGGTAGTCCGGCACCCAGAGGGCCGGGTCGGTGACGACGAAGGCGAGGTCCGGGCTCTCCGTCGACTGCAGCCAGAAGAAGACGCCGTGGTCGTCGGGCTGCAGGAGGGCGAAGCTTCGGTAGCTCGAGAATCCGAGCAGTCCCGCCGGGAACTCGAGGGTGCGCGACTCGTCGATCTCGACGGGGCCAAAGCGCGTGGTCTGGATCAGCATGGTCATGTGCTCCGGTCGGCCTTCCAATCCTTGGAGTCCGGCGTCCACGCCGGATCGGGCTCCATCCCTCAGACCTGCCGGGGGGCCGCACCCCGGAAGGGCTCCGCGCGGACACCGCGCGGAACATGCACTCGCTAGCGAAGGAAATCCAGAAGGCTCAGGTTCACCGCGCGCGAGGCGCCGGCGAGGCCGGCCTCGAGCTGCTGCTGGAGGCTGGCGAAGCGGGTGGCCGCCGCGGTGAAGTCGAGGTCCTGGATGCTCGAACGCAAGGCTTGATCCTGAATGCCGAGTTCTTCTTCCCGCGACGTGGCCTCGGCGACCCGGCGCGATCGGACTCCGACATCCGCACGCGCCTCCGCGGCGCGGGAGATGTCGGTCTCGAGCCTCGATGTTGCAAACTCGATGCCAGCGCTGTCGTTGGCCAGCAGGGCCTCGCGCAGCGTCATCAGGTGGCTGAACACGCTGTCAACGGCAACAGTTGCGCGATCGGTACCGACGAGACTTGCCGAACTGCTCGTGCCCGCGATGCCGAGGTCGGTCGCGCTGAAGCTGCTGTTGAGGTCCTCGACCTTGGTCTCGGTGCCCGTCGTGACGTCGACGAGCTCGATGCCGTTGCCGCTCTCGGCGAGCCGCGCGGTGAAGTCGGCGGGAAGGATCCCGGCGGCGGCCGCGGCGTCGTTGATCAGCGTGAGGATGTCCTCCACCGTCGCCGCGCCTTCGATCTCGACGTCGAAGGTGCGTCCGTCCTTGACGGTGACGCGGAAGTCGAGGTCGGCGGACGGATCGGGAAGGCCGGTGACCGGATCGATCGCGCCATCGGCCTGGCGGATGCCGCGGCCCTGGTTGAAGTCCTCGAGGCGCGTGGTCGTCGAGAAGGAACGGATGCCGAGTTCGGTCGCGGTGACGCCGCCGTTCGACTCCTCGATCGCCATCGAGGCGCCGGAGAGCTCGTTGCGCACGTTGAGCCGGCTGCCGTCCTCGCTGATCTCGACGCGGACGCCGAGGCCGAGCGAGCTGACCGCGTTCTGGAACTCCTGCACGGTGGTCAGCGTCGACATGTCGATGCGCCGGGTCTGGCCGCCGTTGCGGATCGTGATCTCGCCGAGCGGCTGGGTCAGGCCCGTGATCGAGTCGAGACGGGTGAGCTCGGTGAGCCGGGGATCGAGGTCCATCCCGGTGGTGACCACGCCGCCCGGATAGGTGCCGGAGAGGCCGAGGTCGCCCGCGGTGGTGGTCGAGTTCGAGTCGCGGATCGTCACGGTCACGCCGGCCGAGGGCGTGATGGCGAGCCGGTCGCCGGTCGCGGGATCGATGGCGACGCTCGCGCCGGGATCGGTGGCCTGGATGACCGAGGCGATCGCGTCGATCACGTCGCCGACCGAGTCGGCGTCGCTGAGGTCGATCGCCGTTACGGTGCCGTTCACATCGATCTCGATCG
>JBJTOV010000290.1:0-4703 GCA_046074745.1 Planctomycetota bacterium
CCGCGCCGCCCGAAGGCGACGACGCGGAGCCGCGCCTCGTCATCCCATGGTGGATCTGGCTCCTGAGCGGCGTGCCGTTCTACGGCGTGCTCGCGTACTTCGGCCTGTTCGTGCGCCCGCAGCTCGTCACCCGCGACGAGCTGCTCGTGGCCGCCACGCGCATGATCCTCGCGCTCGGCCTCCTGAGCTTCTGCTTCGAGAGCGCGATGATCCTGCTCGATCCCGCGCTGCCCGTCACGCCGCTCCTCACGATCTTCTACTGGCACCTCGTCGCGTCGCTCTTCCTGCCGTGGAGCTGGCGCGAGTCGCTCAAGCCGATCGTGCCGCTCCTCGCGTGCTGGTTCATGCTGCGGCTCGGAATGGCCGCGTCGGACGGCTCGTGGGGCTCGCTGCTCGCCACGCTGATCGGCATGCCGTTCCTCTTCGCGCCCGGCATCGCGATCTGCCACTTCCGCCTTCGCTCGCACCAGCGGCGCTTCAAGACGGGCTTCGTGGGCCGCAAGTTCCTCGCCATGCGGCGCGAGTTCCAGCAGGCGCGCGCCGTGCACGAGTCGCTGTTCCCGAAGCCCGCCGAGCTCGACTGGCTGCGCTTCGACTTCAACTACCGCCCTGCGGCCGACATCGGCGGCGACTTCATCCACACCTGGATGGACGCGGACGGCCGCTTCCACCTCGCGCTGATCGATGTGACGGGGCATGGCCTCGCGAGCGCGATGAGCGTCGCGCGCATCCACGGCGAGATCGAGCGCCTGCGCGACGAGCATCCGGACGACGGCCCCGCGCGGCTGCTCGCGCGGCTCAACCGCTACTTCCACCGCCTGCTCGCGCGCCACCGCCTCTACGCGACGGGCGTGCTGATGTCGATCGACCCGCGCTCGGGCGAGCTCCGCTGCGCGAGCGCGGGCCATCCGCCGCTCTTCCTCCGTTCGCGCGGCGAGGTCACCGAGATCCCGTCCACCACCTTCCTGCTCGGTGCGGTCGACGGCGAGGCCTTCGGCGAGGACGAGGTCGTGGTGCGGCTCGAGGAAGGCGATGTGCTCGTCCTCTTCACCGACGGCGCCTACGACGCGCGCAGCCCGCGCGGCGACCGCTTCGGACTCGACCGGCTGCGCGAGATCCTGCGGAAGCCCGCCGCGCCCCCGCGCTGGCCCGCGTACCTGCTGCGCCTGATCGACACCTTCGAGGCGGGCATGCCCGAAGACGACCTGCTGATCGCCGAAGTGTCGTTCCTTCGCCGGACGGGCGTGGGTTCGATCACGGGCGACGACCTTCCCGTTCCCGCGCGCCGCATGGCCGAGGCCCGCCGATGAACGAGGCGACGCTTCAGGCCCTGATGACGCGCGCGGTGCGCGTGGCCGCGCGCGGACACGGCGGTGCGGAGCCGAACCCCATGGTCGGCTGCGTGATCGCGCGCGACGACGGCGCAGTGGTGGCCGAGGGCTACCACGCGCGCTGCGGCGGCCCGCATGCCGAGGCGGCCGCGCTCGCCGCGGCAGGCACGGCCGCGCGCGGCGCGACCGCGGTGGTCACGCTCGAGCCATGCAACCACCAGGGCCGCACGGGGCCGTGCAGCGACGCGCTCGCGCGGGCAGGCGTCGTGCGCGTGGTGTACGCGGTGTCCGACCCGAACCCGATGGCCGCAGGGGGCGCTGCGCATCTGCGCGCGGCGGGCATCGAGGTGCGCCGCATGCCCCACGAGGGCGCCACCGAGCTCGCGAGCCCGTTCCTGAAGCGGATCACGCGCGGCCTCCCGTGGATCGCCGCGAAGTGGGCGCAGTCGATCGACGGGCGCACCGCGCTCAGTTCGGGCGAATCGCAGTGGATCTCGTCGCCGCGCAGCCGCGCGCTCGTGCATCGCGAGCGTGGCCGCGTCGACGCGGTGATGACGGGAATCGGAACCGTGCTCGCCGACGATCCGCGGCTCACCGCGCGCGGCGTGCGCGTGCAGCGCGTGGCGCGCCGCATCGTGCTCGACCCCGCATGCGAGACGCCGCCCGACGCGCATGTGTGCGACGGCCGCGCGCCCACCACGCTGCTCGTCGCCCCCGACCTCGATGCGCGCGCCCGCGCGCGGCGCGCCATCCTTGCCGCGCGCGGCATCGAGATGCTCGAGCTCGGCGAAGGCCTTCGCATCGAGCCCGCGATGCGCGCGCTTGGCGCGCAGGGCGTGTCGACCGTGCTCGTCGAGTCGGGCGGCGGTCTCACGGGCCGCCTGATGGGCGAGGGCCTGATCGACGAGGCGTGGGTGTTCGTCGGTCCGCTCGTGATCGGCGACGAGGCCGCGCCTGGCGCCGTGCGCGGGCTCGATCCGCGCGTGCTGGCCGAGATCCCGCGCGCGCGCCTGCTCGGCGTGCGCAGGCGCGGGCCCGATGTCCTGCTCCACTACCGCTGGACTGCGGCTCCTGTCGGCCCGGCGTGAACGGAAGCGCGCCCGGGCTTCAGCGGCCGCGGCGCTGAAACGCGCCGCCGTTCGAGGGCCTACGCGCCCTGCGTGAACTCGAGATCGACCGCCGAAAGCGGCAGGTCGATCTCGCCGTGGACGCGCAGCACGCCATCGCCGTTCTCGAGAAGCGTGCGCATCTGTCCGCCCTCGGCGGCGTCGGCGGCGACGCGCACCGTATCGAGCGGCTCGCCTGCGAATCCGCGCAGGACGACCGTGGCGCGCAGCTTCTACTGCGGGAAGGCGGCCACCTGCACGCTGCCCGCGCGCGCCGTGGTCAGCGATGCGAGCAACCGCTCGGCGGCGTCCTTCGAGATGCGGCCCGCGCGCCGCGATTCGCTGCCGCGACGGCCGATCTCGGCGGTCCACCCGTCGGTGCCGCGGCGCAGCGACAGGTACTCGTCCGCGCCGTCGATGTCGATCGCGCCGACATCCTGCGCGCGCACCGCGGTCGCCGTACCGTCGATCAGCCGCTCGTAGCGCGGGATCGCGGTGGCGAGCGCCGTCGCAGGCACGCGGACCACGCTGGGCGTGCCCTCGACGAGTCCGAAGCGGTCCTGCGCGCCGATCGACACGGGGTCGCCCACGAAGAGCCGCTGCACCGAGCCGCCCGAGCGCACCTCGATGGTGGCCGATGGCGGCGAAAGACCGTAGATCGCGAGATCGTTGGGCGCATCGGTCACGAATCCCGCCGACTTCGCGCGCTTGAGCGCGTCGACGAACTCCTCGGCCTGCGCGCGGTCGGCGCGGGTACGAACGGGCGCCTCGAGGCGGTACGCACGACCCTCGCGCGCGAGCACGACCTTGTTGGGCCCCGACTCGAACATCGCCGCGTCGATCGTGGCGAGGTCGGGGAAGATCTCGCGCCGCCGGAACTCGCGCGGATCGCGCTCGAGCACGATGTCGTGCAGCGTGCCGTCGATCACCGCGACATCCCCGCCCGCCACGCGCGCGTAGGCGCGGCCCGCGAGGCTGCGCTTTCCGAGCTCGATCGAGAGCCTTCGTCCCGCGGCGCCTTCGCTGCCCTCCTCGGCGAACTCGAGCCGTCCGACCGCAGGCGCGAGCCCCGCGTCGCGCAGGGTCGCGTCCGTCGGAGCCACGGCGCGCACGGCCTCGGTCTTCAGAACGCGGGTCGCCAGCTGCCGCATCGACCAGCCGTCGACGGGGTGCCGCACGGGCTCGGTCTGCCACCATGCGCCGTCGCGGCGCTCGAAGCGGTAGCGGGTGCCTTCGCGCTCGACCACCACCTCGGAAAGCCGCTCGGCATCGATCGCATCGGCCGCGACGAGAGGCGCGCGGCCTGTGGCGGCGGTCTCGCCACCGCGCGAAAGCACGCGGATGCCGAGCGCACAGGCGCCCGCCACCGCGAGCGCCGCCAGCGTGCGCAGCCACCTCATGCGGCCCTCCTTCGCGCCAGAATCAGCGCTCCGCCGCCGATGATCGGGCCGAGGACGACGAGCCCGCCGAGCAACGCGATCCATGTGGCGCGCACGCCGCCGCGCACCCCCTCGATGCGCGCGACCTCGCGGCCGCTCAGGCCCGCGTCGAGCAGGTCCTCGCGACCCGCGAGCCACGAGGCGAGCGCCAGCAGAAGCTCGCGGTTGCCCGGATTGCGCAGCGCCGTGCGCCCGCCGCCAAGGCCGTACGAGAGGTCGGCCACGCTGGTCAGCATCCATCCGCCGCTCGCGACGACCGCCACGCGCTGGTCGCCCTGCGCCGCGCGGCGCTCGGCCAGCGTCGCGACCGCGATGGGCGCGTCGAAGCGCTTCGCCGCAGGCACCTCGCGCACGCCGTCGCCATCGCCTTTCCAGTCGTCGGAAAGCCAGCGGTTGGGCGAGGGCGCAACCGTCACCGCCGCCTGCACGGTGACGCCCGCAGGCGGCGTTTCGGCCGCACGCACCGCCATCGGCTGGTTGAACAGGATCGCGCGCCCGCGCAGGCGCGGCGACAGCGGCGTGCCCGCATCGGGCTCGTCGATCAGCTGCCACGGCTCGACGCCCGGGGTGCCGTCCTCGCGCGCCACGAGCTCGAGCACGATGCGCGTCGCCTCGACCTTCAGTCCGAACGGCTCCATCACCTCGAGCCATGGATCGGGCTCACCAAGCAGCGAGAGCATGCTGCGACCGACCGTCAGCAGGACCGACGCGCCTTCATCGACGAGCCGCCGCACCTGCTCGACGAGCGCCTTCTCCTCGCGCGGCAGGTCGAGCTGCCCGCGCTTGAGCAAGGGAAGCGCCACGAACACCTGCGTGCGCCCCGCCTC
>JBJTOV010000291.1:0-4180 GCA_046074745.1 Planctomycetota bacterium
GCGTCCACATTGTCGTACGGCGCCCCCACCGCGAGCATGTCGCCACTGAGCGAGACCGAGTTGCAGAAGAGGTCGGACGCCGCGCCGTCGGACGCCGCCAGCGTGGCCTGCGCGCTCCACGCCGTGCCGCTCCGGACGAACACGCGCACGCTGCCTTGGTTGACGTTCGCGCCCACATCGTCATACGGCACGCCCACCGCGAGCGTGTCGCCACTGAGCGAGACCGAGTCGCCGAAGAGGTCGAACGCCGCGCCGTCGGACGCCGTCAGCGTGGCCTGCGCGCTCCATGTCGAGCCGCTCCGGACGAACACCCGCACGCTGCCTTGGTCGCTGTTCGCGCCCACGTCGTCGTAGGGCACGCCCACCGCGAGCGTGTCGCCACTGAGCGAGACCGCGTAGCCGAAGTTGTCGCCCGCCGCGCCGTCGGACGCCGCCAGCCCGGCCCGCGCGCTCCACGTCGTGCCGCTCCGGACGAACACGCGCACGCTGCCTTGGTCGCCGTTCGCGCCCACATTGTCGTACCGCATCCCCACTGCGAGCGTGTCGCCAGAGACCGAGACCATGAAGCCGAATTGGTCACCCACCGCGCCGTCGGACGCCGTCAGCGTGGCCTGCGCGCTCCATGTCGTGCCGCTCCGGACGAACACCCGCACGCTGCCTTGGGTAGCGTTCGGGCCCACGGCGTCGTACGGCACCCCCACCGCGAGCGTGTCGCCATCGAGCGAAACCGCCCAGCCGAGATTGTCAAACACCGCGCCGTCGGACGCCGCCAGCGTGGCCTGCGCGCTCCACGTCGTGCCGCTCCGGACGAACACCCGCACGCTGCCTTGGGCGCTGTTCGCGCCCACATCGTCATAAGGCACGCCCACCGCGAGCGTGTCGCCACTGAGCGAGAACGAGTAGCCGAAGAGGTCGAACGCCGCGCCGTCGGACGCCGTCAGCGTGGCCTGCGCGCTCCATGTCGTGCCGCTCCGGACGAACACCCGCACGCTGCCTTGGTCGCTGTTCACGCCCACGTCGTCGTAGGGCACGCCCACCGCGAGCGTGTCGCCACTGAGCGAGACCGCGTAGCCGAAGTTTTCGGCCGCCGCACCATCCGACGCGACAAGCGTCGCGATCTCGGGGTAGAGGTCGTTGAGCGTCTGCGCGTGCAGCGCCGATGGCGCGGCAGCCAAGGCAAGCGCGGCAGCGAAGTACGAAGCAAGGGTGTTGCGCATCCAGGTTCTCCGGGTTCGTCGAGCGTTCCGCGCGCCACATGCAGAGGCGACGCGTCGTCCGTGGTTCTTATCAGAGCAACCGCTCCGACTCCATAGAAATCCGCAGACCGCGGCCCACGAGGCGCGATCGCATGCCGTGCGGGCGCGCGCCCGCGGTTCTCGGCGGTTGCCGTTGAGGCCTACGCGGGCCCGCGGCGCAGCTTGAAGCGGCATCCACGCCCGAAACCCGTCAGCACGGCGTGCGATTTCTCGTCGCGACACATCCGCCGCGAGGTTTCCACAGAGCGAACCCACGGTCTCGCTCGGAACGCCGGCTCCTCCGCGGCGGCGCGCTCGCTCAGCAAGGCCCCCACGCCGCGAGCAGCGCCGCGAGGTCGGCCGCGTCGACCGCACCGCTTCCATCGAGGTCGGCGGTGCCGACGGCGCCCCATTGGGCGAGAAGCTGCGCGAGGTCGGCCGCGTCGACGGCGCCGCTTGCGTCGAGGTCGGCCGGGCACGGCGCCGCGATCGGAAGCACGCCGACCACGCCCTCGCGCAGCGGGCCGCCCGCGACCTGGCGCTTGGGCGCGCCGCTCACGAGGTGCCCGTCGGCGAAGGCGACGGTGAAGCCGAGGTACTGGTTGAGGGTGGGCGAGGCGAGCTCGATGAAGCGCGTCGTGGTCCACGCGCCGCCCTGCTCGACGAGCGTGCGCACCGTGCCCGCCGACTCGATGCCGTTGCGGTCTTCGCCGTCGGCGCCCACGGCGACCACGCCGTTGCGAATCGCGACGGCCGTGCCGAAGCGGTCGAGCGACGCACCCGTCGGATTCACGATGACCGCGGTCTCGGGCCATTGCCCCTTCGGCGTGCGGCGGAAGATGCGCACCGAGCCCTGCGAATCGGTCTTGCCCACGGTGTCGCGGCACGC
This sequence comes from Planctomycetota bacterium, assembly GCA_046074745.1. Classification (GTDB taxonomy): domain Bacteria; phylum Planctomycetota; class Phycisphaerae; order Phycisphaerales; family SM1A02; genus QWPT01. The sequence continues at coordinate 2,125 of JBJTOV010000291.1, forward strand.
GCCGACCACGACGCGGTCGCCTTCGAGCGCAACGGCCTGGCCGAACCAGTCGTAGGTTCCGGGCGCCGATGGCTGCAGTCGCACGGGCGGCTCGAGCGGGCCCGACGCGCCGATCTCGTACACCCACGCGCCGCCCGACTCGATGATGCCTGCGTTGTCGGACAAGCGCGCGCCCACCACGAGCCGCGCGCCATCGGTGGCGAGCGCCATGCCGAAGAACTTGTTGGCCTGCGCCTCGGGGCACACGAGCTTCGCATGCGGCGCGAAACGGCCGTCGGCGCCGCGACGGAACACCTGCACCGCGCCCTGGTTGACGCCCGCGGCGCCGTCATCGCTGATCTCGCCCACGAAGAGCCACTCGCCCGACACCGCGACCGAGGCGCCGAACTGGTCGCCCGCCACGGGGTCTGGCGACACGAGCGTGTCGAGCGACGAGGCGCGGCCCTGCGCATCGCGCGCGTAGACGCGCACCGCGCCCGTTCCCGACGCGCGATAGGGCGCACCGAGCACGAGCGCCTGCGCGTCCATTGCCGCGGCGTAGCCCAAGCGGTCACCGATCGCGCCGTCGGCTGGCGCAAGGGTCGAGACGAGCGTGGCGGCGCCGCCGTTCAGCTCGAAGAGCTGGCCGAGCCCGCGGAAACCCGCTTGCTGCGGCGAGCCGACCAGCATGAAGCGGCCTTCCGCGGCGAGCGCGCCGCCGAAGTAGGCGTCGGCAAGCGGAGTCGCCGAGCGCACGGTGGAAAACGACGCATCCCCCGCCGAAGCAGGGGATGCGCAGAGAGTCGTGAGAAAGATCACCAGCGGCGCGAGGAACCGGTTGCAGGCGTTGCGTCGGACGGTCGGACGGCAGCCTGGCACCGGATCCCCCTGGTTGCGCGGTCAGCGGCGGCGGCGGCAGGCGAGACCGGCGAGCGCCAGCAGGCCGATCGCACCTGGCGCAGGCACGGCGCCCGCGCCTTGAACCGACATGCCCGGGAAGCCCGAGCCGGCGAACCCGCCGCCCGTGAAGTCCCAACCGAAAGTGAACACCGAGGGCGCGGTCGTCGGCACCCAGCGGAACACAACGGTGTTGTTGATGTTGTAGACCGAGGGATCGAGGAAGTCGGCGAACGAGCACGAGGCGTTCGGCGCGTAGTTGATGCTGTAGGCCTCGGCAGCCTGGTTGTTCACCACATTGATGAACTGCGGCACGCCGAACGACGGATCGCTGAAGCCAAGGCGCATGACCACGAACAAGCCCTCGGTGAAGGCGCTCGCGGGGGTGCCGCCGTCGAAGGCGAAGGAGAAGTAGGCCTTGAGCGGGAGCGGGCCCGGGCCGGGGACCGAAGCGAGCGAGTAGCACCCGGCGCAATCGCCCGTGGCGAAGCTCAGCACTGGCCCATCGGGCGTGAGGTTCGTGAAGCCCGAGGCCTCGAACGACGCGGCGCTGGTGTTGATGAAGGTGAAGGGACCATCGGACGAACCCGCGAGGGCGGATGCGGCGACCGAAGACGCCATGACGGCGGCGAGGGTGAACTTCATGAGACTCTTTCTGGAGGGAGGGAGAGGGACACGAAGGGGGGACCTTCGAGCCCTAAACATGGCGCCAGTCGCTGGCCCGTCAAGCGTCTTGGAAGATTCCCCAGAAACAAGAAAACCGCGCTCTTCGTGGATTGGGCGGGATTCGGAGGGCGCGCCGGCGGTCGGCAGGCTTCGCTCGGATCGCAAACGGCTGTTGGGGAGGGACTTGCCGCGCTGGGGTTTGGCGCGGCGAGTGCAGCCGAGCGGTGCGCGCGTCGCCGCCCACCGCGCGCCGTCCGTTCCGTCAGGCCCGACGCACCTTGACCCAGCGGCCGGCGCGGGCGCTCTCGAGCACCGCGTCGCAGACATGCTGCGTGCCGAGCGCGTCGCGGAAGTCGGGATACGCGCGCGGCGCCTTGGGGGCGTCGAGGCTGTGCAGGAACTCGGAGAGCCCGTGCACGAACGAGTGCTCGTAGCCGAGGCATAGGCCCGGCACCCACCACTTGCCGGCGTACGGATGGTCGCCTTCGGTGCAGTGGATGCTCGCCCAGCCGCG
>JBJTOV010000292.1:0-13943 GCA_046074745.1 Planctomycetota bacterium
CGTGAACTCGCGCGACAGGAGGCTATTCGCCGCGACCCTCGAGTGGCAGCGCCGGCGCGCGCAGAGCGTGCCGGCAGGCGCCGCCCCGCTCGATGTGCTCGTATCGGCGTGGTGCAGCTCGGCGCGCGGCGGCGCACCGAAGCCACCGCAGGCCGATCTCATCCGCCGACTCTTCGAGTCGAGGGTGGGGATGCAGCCCGACCCGCTCTCCGTGCGTCGTTCGGCACTGCCGCCGAGCGCTCGAGCGAACCCGAATCAGATTTCAACCCGGTCCATACGGCGCGATCCGGCGACAGCCGCCGCGGCCGCAGATGCACCCGCGGGAAAGGTCCAGCCAAGATGAGCTCATCGAATTCGTGGAATCCGTTCGACGACGGCTTCAAGGCTCCCGATGCCAAGGCTCCCGATGCCAAGGCTCCCGATCTCAGGGCTACCGCCCGAGAGCCCGTTCGAAGGCCCGCGCCGTCGAATCCCTTTGCGGACGACGCAGGCAAGCCGGACTCGGCGGCGACCGATGCGCCTCGCAGCGAGGCGTCCTCCGCCAATGTCGATACCGACGACTCGGTCCGCGGATCGCAGCGGCTCGGTCTCGTGGGCTTCCCCAACAGCGGAAAGACGAGCTGGCTCTACTCGCTGGTGCACGGGCATCGGAACTACTCGATCGTCGGCGGTGCAGGCACGCACGCGAAGGGCCAGCGCGCGTGGCTCATGGGAGCCGTGGACAACCGCTTCGCCTCGATGATCGGCGCGCCTGGTCAAGTCCAGCCCGCCACGCCGCTCGAGGTGTTCAAGCGCCGCCGGTTCTGCCAGATGAAGCGGCCGTGGATCCCCGGCCTGCCGTTCAGCACGAAGTTCTGGCTGTCGATTCCCGAGGTCTCGGGAGAGAATGTCAAGGTCATCGCCGGTCTGCAGGAAGCGCAGTCCGATGAGCAGCGCCGGGCCGCGGAGGGCTATCTCGAGTTCCTCGGGGACTGCCAGGCGATCGTCTGCCTTGCGGGCATCGACTGCACCGACGACGCCGCCGCGGGGCTTCGCATCGATTCCGCGCTCGCGCCCGCGTTCGGTGGCTTCGAGCTGGTGCTCGGGCAGGCGCTCAAGCGTCGCAGCGACAAGAAGCACGCGATCGCGGTCACGGTCATGGTGACGAAGATCGACGCGCTGAAGACCGACTCCGCGCTCGACGAAGTGGTGATCGAGCGCGCCCACTCGTCGCTTCACAAGCTCGCTGCGGACAAGCGGTATGCGGAGCTCGCGGCGGCGCTCGGCAGCGATCCCGAGTATGTGCGCTTCCGGGTCAATGCGCTGCTCCAGTCGGACCTCGCGCGTGGAAACCTCGTGATCCAGGAGTGCATCGCCGCCGACTTCATCCGCCGCCACGCGCCGCAGGCGGCCCAGTGCCTCGCGCGCCTCTGCGAGATCGAGGGCCTCGATGTCCGTTTCTATCTCTGCGCGCCGTATGGGACGCCCTCCAAGAAGTCCGACGGCCAGGCGACCTTCCCCAAGCCCGAGGTGATCAAGCCGACCATGGTCTACGAGCCGCTCGAGGATGTCCTCGAGCGGGCCTGGAAGGCAAGGGCGGGCACGCGTCTGCACCGGAATGTCCTGGTGGCCGCGCTCATCATGCTGCTTCTCGCGGCGCTCGGGCCGGGGTGGGCGTACTTCAACGAGTCGCGGTTCGATGCCCTCGCCACGAACAAGGCCTCGTGGACCGAGCTTGCCGCGGCTCGCGCCGCGATCGAGTCGCACCCGCTCTTCGCGTTCGAGCAGTCCATCTCCCAGCCGAAGCGCTCCGAGCACGCCGCGCGCCTGCTCGAACTGCGCGGACGGATGGTCGAGGGCGGCGCTTCTCCCGAGGAGCTCGCCGAAGTCGAGTCGAGCGCGTTCGAGCTTGACCGCGATGCGACCCTGCGAACGGCGGGCCGCGTTGTGCTTCTCGCAGACCAGGTTGCATCTCGCGACCTTGCGACGCTCACAGCGTTCCTGAGCGGCGAGCGCCAGCTTCTGCCGGACCAGCGGGTCGCGCTCGTCCTGCAGGGTCCGCAGGTCGAGGAGCTCGCGGTGTGGCTGGGCGAGTTCGTCGACACGCGGAAGACCCCGGAGCAGTGGGCCAAGCTTTCGCAGAGGCTGGGGCTGCTTGACAGCGGCTCGCTCTCCGTGGAGGCAAGTGACCGAGGCGACCTCCTCGAGCACCTTCTCCGGCAGCTGGCGATGACCGCGAAGGCCTACGCGAGGGATCCCGAGGATTCGCCGCTCGACGACGGAGAGATGGCCGACACGGCGAGGGCGTTCGTGGGCGCGAACCGTCTCGAGGATGCAAAGGCGCGCGATGCCGAACTCGTGAAGCGCTCTCGCGAAGGCTGGGCCGGGCAGCTGGCGTCCGCGGATCGTGGCGAGCCCGATCCGCAGTTGATGGAGTTCATGCAGGACGCGCCTTCCGTCGATTGGCTCCGTCCATTGCACGGAACCGAAGCCCAGCGGGCGCTGCTCCGGTGGATCGGTGCGCTCGATGGTCGGATCCGCGCGCGCATCGCGACGCTGCCACTGGAAGGCAGCGGCGCCGAGCTGCTCGCCGGGACGCGGGCCGTCGCCGACGAGCTCGTCAAGCGGCGCGACCGGATGGACGCGCTGCGTGAAGCCCATCCCGAGCTCTTCGAGGGAGTGGATTCCGCGGATCTTGATGCCGTCCGGTTCGAGCCGATCATCGAGCGTCAGGCTGCGGTCAACGAGCTCAACGCATCGGCCTCGCTTACCGACGCGATACGGTCGCGGCTCATGCAGTCGTTCGGCGGCGACGAGCCGAAGGTCCCCGAGCGCCTCGGGATCTCGCCCGAGATGGTCGCGGTGCTCGTGGTCTCTCAGCGGATGGCGGCCATGGAGATCCTCGATCAGCGCTTCGAGAGCGTGATCGACTCGCAGGATCCGCGTCCCGCCGAGCTGGCGCTCGAGACCATGGACGCCGTGAGCGGAAACCTGGAAGCCGATGCCGAGGTGCGAAGGGCGCGGCTCGAGGTCGCCCGCGCGACCACGGAGCGGGCGGTCAGGCGTGCGGACTTCGAGCCGGCGTTCAGGAATGCCATCGCGGCGCTTCTCTCCGATCCGAATGCGCTCGATCAGCACGGCGCCTTCATCGCGAGGCGCGTCGCGCGGTGTTCAGAGTTCCCGAAGCTCGTGAAGCCAACGCTTGACGCGATCGCCTCGTGCAGGGCGCCGGGCGACAAGCGGGGCGCATGGACTTCGGGCTTCCTGCGAACCACGGACGCACGCCGCTGGAGCGAGGTTCCCCCCGATTCCATGCCCGCGATCTTCGAGGCGTTCTTCGACCTCGGCGTCGGGCCCGCTGTCGTCGCGAGGGCGCTCACGGCGTCCCCGCAGGAGCAGGCCGTCGTGAAGGAGCTGCCCGCCGCCGCCCGCAGGAGCGAGTATGCGCGGATCGAGGCGGTCGTGCGCGCGCTGCAGCGGCGCAGCACGGGCGTCAAGCCGCTCTTCGAGCTCATCGAGCCGACGCGGTCGGCCCTTGGCCGGTCCTTCGAGAGGGCTCGGACCTCGGCCGACCTGGCGGCAGGAACCGAGTCTGACCTCGCGACCAAGCTGCTGGAGGAGGTCGCACGCTACGCCGGTTCGCCCGAGATCGCCGCGATGGCGTCCGACTGCAGGAATCATGCGAGGCTGATCGACCGCTGGAAGCTCGTCCGCTTCGGTGTGGGAAGCGGATCGTTCTGGATCTCGCCCACCGAGTGGACCGAGCAGTCCGTCATGGATGTCGCCCTCGAGCGCAAGGAGCAGTGGGCTGCGCTCCTCGCGCAGAAAGGCAACCTCCCGTTCGATGCCTCCGGCAAGCGCAAGCCCAAGTGGCCCGAGGGCACGCCCACGCAGCACCTCGGTGTCAAGTCCGCGGCGGATGCGGCGGTCATCGCCGAGGCCGCAGGGCTGCGACTTCCGACGACCGAGGAGTGGAATGCGGCGCACCGCGATGTGAGCGCGGTGCCCGCCATTCCCGCATTCAAGACTGAAGCCGAGCGCAGCGACTGCAGTCCGATGACCCTGAAGGAGAAGTACAATGACATCACGCGCAGCGGCGTGATCGGCATGCGTTTCGGCGTGCACGAGTGGGTGGCCGACTCGCCCAATCCGATGGGTGGCAGCAACAACGCCCCCGATGATCGCCAGGGCGGAGCGGTTCGGACGGCCGGGAACCACATCGGGCTGCGCCCGGCGCTCGATGTGCTTCCGAAGTCGCTTCGCTGAACCAAGCAGATCACACCAGAAGAATGCTCAATGCAAAGGAGATACCCGATGGATACTCGCCTCTTGACCGCACTCGCATGCCTCGTGGCGTCGCTCTGGTCGGCTGGTTGCACCAAGGCCATCCAGGGCCGCACCTGGACGCTCCATGACACCCGGTCCGAGTACCGGAGCACGGACCTCTACTACAGCACCGACTTCATTCTCAAGGAGAAGGGCGTCGCCGCCAAGGGCGAGCTCTTCCTCGTCGGCGGATGCATCGAGGTGTACTCCGTGGTCGGCGCCGTCGACAATGTGGAGGTCTGGCGCGTCTATTCCGTCGAAGACTGGAGCACCAACGAGGTCGGGGTCCGCTCGTACGACCGCTTCCTCATCTCGGATCCGCCGCGCCAGAACTACATGGGTGTGACCGACCGAGCCAAGCCCAACGAGATCCCGTCCGATGTCAGGCAGTCCGTGGGTCTGCAGCGGGTCGACCTCTCGGTGACCACCTACCCCATTCGCGTGCAGTGGCAGGTGACGGTCGGTGACGATGTGAAGTGGATCTCCGATCCGGAAGACCCCTCGGTCGTCCTGAGCGGCGCGCGCGAGATCCGCGAGGAGTCGGGGCGATCCTTCAAGCTCAGCCTCTGCGACATCGAGCTGGGCAAGCTCCGTGCGTTCAGCGCCGAGCGGTTCCGCATCAAGTTCAAGCTCGAGCCGCTCGATTGGCCGGCGGAGTCGAGGGCGGCTGCGCCCCGCGTTCTGTACCTCCGCGAGCCCATCACCCGCGAACTGATCGACGAGATGCTGCGCGCGGGCGCGGGCCAGCGTTCAGAGCACAGCACACTGCCGCTGCCGACGGAACGCGGTGAGCCGTGATGCCCTCGCGATGCAGACCCGCCGCGCTGTTCGCGGCGGCAAGCGTGGATCGTCCGTGTCGTCGGCTTCCGCCTGCCTCGAGGTTTCGTGAATGAACCGCGGAATGTTCGGATCACTGCCCGGTCCCTCGGGCGCGCAGTTCGAGAAGGGCCAGCAGTGGCTTCCAGGCAGCGCGCCCGAGTTCGTGCGATTCCTCTCCCAGAAGTTCCTTGGAGAGCGGTTCCCACTGCTCAGGGACGCGGCCTATCGCCATCCCCCGCACTGGGCGAACGAGGAAGGCGTCGTGCACCTCGTGCGCAGGAAATCCGATCGGGAGGGCGTCGGCGCATGGTTCCTCGCGCACTGCTTCCAGCCCGACTATTCCACCCTGCGTTCGGTGCCGATGTGGATCGCCATCAACGGCACCATCGACGAGGTGCGGCCCATGAGGCTGCCATCCCTGCTTTCCAGCCTCGAGGATGGGCGTCGGCTCATCGACGCTCGGCCCTTGGAGTTCGGACAATGGCTCGAGGCCGCGGAGCCTGGTCAGGGCGCCGAGCCGTCCATCGCGGATGTGCGCATGGCGGCGGCGCTGCACGACGAACTGTTCGAGCGCAAGCAGGCGGTTGCGCCGGCGTTCTCTGATACGGCCTACTGGCGAGCCATGCAGCTGGTGCTCGAAGGGCTCGTGTCCGAGCGGAGCGAGGAGTCCTTGTCGGTTTCGATCCGAATCGAGCCTTCGGGCGTGCTTCCGCATGGCCATGCGTACCTCGCGATCGAGCTCGACCCGGCGAAGTCCATCGTTCCGGCGCCGTTCCGCAGCCGGGGGGTCGAGGACTCGGCGATCGTCGAGAGATTGGGCGCGCGTGAAGTCATCGGTTCGGTCATGCGGGCGCGGACCGCAGGGCGGCAGGGTTCGTTCGCCCAACTCGTCGAGGTGCCGCTCGACCTGCTCGACTGCGAGGCGGTCGAGGATGAGCGCCGAGCCGCGTGGTGCGAGACCCAGTGGCGACTCGGCAGGGCGGAGGCCGAGATGAAGCGCCTTGCGGCGTCCATTCGTCGCGGCGAGCATCGACCCCATGCGTGCGCGATGCTCGCGCGCCTCTTGGTCGCGGAGCCTTCGGCCCAAGGGCCAGCTCGCGCGAAGCGGCTCGAATGGCTGGCGGGGCTCTGACGATGCGCGCCTCCTTGATCGCGATTGCGGCGCTGGCAGTTGCCTGCTCGGCGTTGCTCTCGTCCTGTGCATCGCAAAGGGTCGCCGATGGGTTTCCGAAGGTCTGCGTCGGCATGACCCGAGACGAAGTGGTAGCCCTGCTTGGCGAGCCAAGCTCGCGTTGGGCGCTCGACACGGCGCGCGACGGCATCGACGGCGAGCGCCTGCAGTGGGGCGACGGGGTGTCGAGCCTTGCCTCGAGCGCGGCGTTCCGCGGCGAGCCCGAGCGGGCGTACTCGGTGGTCTTCGGGGCCGACGGCAAGGTTCTTCGCACGGCGGCGCCCGCCTGGACGCTTGAGCAGTGAGCCTGCGGGCCGGCCGCGGACAGCGGTCGGATACCGTGCCGGCCAAGGACTTCCCCCGGAGCAGGTCGACCATGCGACTCGACGCCACTCGTTTCGAAACCATACGCAGCCGTTGGCAGGGACTCGCGGGGCACTGTTCCCATCGCGCGCCACTTGCCGCGGCATTCGTCGCGGTTTGCGCGGTGTTCGCATCGGTGCCCGCGGCGCAGGCTGCGCGTCCCGCACGGGCCGCGACGCAGTCCGCGCCGAGCGACATCGAACGCCTGAAGGCGGAGATCGCCGCCGCTGAGAAGGTGATCGCCGAGCGCCAGGCCGCGTGGGACGAGAAGTTTGCCGAGTATCAGGAGATGCTGCGGAACTCGGGCGGGCGCCTGAACCGCGCCGGGCAGATGAAGGTCGCCCGACTCGACGCCGAGGCACGCGCCATCAAGGCCGAGGTCGACGCCGCGAAGAAGACCCTCGCCGACCTCGAGAAGGCGCTTGCAGCAGCGGAGGAACTGGCCAAGCGGAATCCCAAGCCGCCCGCCCCGACGCTACCGAGCCCGACGCTTCCCAACCCGACGCTTCCCACACCAACGCCGCCCAGCCCAAGCCTGCCCAAGGTCACGCCGCCCGCGGTGACGCCGCCGAAGGTCGCACCACCGTCCGCGCCCAGTCCCTCCGATCCCGCGCCATCCGATCCCACGCCTACCGATCCCGAGCAGATCGACGAGCCGAGCCTCGCTCCCCCCGATGCGGACGATCACGACGGCGACGGCATCGAGCCGACGCGTGAAACCACGCCCGAGCCACCGAGCGATCCCGAGCCTCCCGCGAACGATGATCCGTTCAACTTCGGATCCGAGGACGAGGAGCCGATGCAGGCCGATCCCGCATCGGGCGGCGGTTCGAGCTTCGGCGGCGTGACGGGAAAGCGCGCGCCGGCGCAGCCTGCCACGGTCGGTCGCCCGGGCGGGTTGCTCGGAGGCGCTCAGGGTGGCCAGCGCGATGCGTCCCAAGCCGGCGACGGGAGGTTCACGGCTGAAGCTGCACCGACGCCTGCGACGCCTCCCAAGTCGCTCCTCAGCGCGCAGATTCCCGTCGTCGATCTCTGGGATCCGGTCGGCGGCATGGTCGCGTCGACGGTGGTCTCCCGGCACTTCGGAATGTCCGAGCGCTTCGGCCGCCGCGAGCGCGACTCGAGCCCGACCGTCGAACTGATCTGCTTCCTCGGCGACGGCCGTCGCGCGGTCGAGTCGTCGGTCAGCTATCCGAACGATCCGCAGGATCCGTACCTCAATCGCGGGGAGTTCGGGCCCCGCTACTCGCATGCCTCGTACTTCGAGAAGGATGACGACGACCTGGTGTCGATGTTCCAGGATTCGCTCGTCCTCGAGGAGGGCGCGACGGCGATCTCGCTGCCCGATTCCTCGCCCGCGAGCACGGAGCGCCGCCGCGTGGACTATGTGTTCCGCGCAGAGGCGAAGGGCAGCCAGACGACCGCGAGCTACTTTCACGCGAGCGGTTCGACCGCGGGCACGGCGGTGTACGAGATGCAGTCATCGGGCGACCTCCGCCGCCCCGTCTCCGCGGTGTTCGAGGGCTGGGCCGTGTTCGGCTACCGCTTGCACAAGTTCGAGCCCGACGAGGGCTCGCGCATCGTCTACCGCTGGGGCTACCACAAGGACGGCCGCGTGGCGTTCGTCGAGGGGAAGACCGAGCTCACCGAGGCTGGCCGCAAGGTGCAGCTCGACATGATGCGCAGCCGCGCGGAGAAGGCCGTCCCGCTTCTCGAGCGCCAGCTCGCCCTCACGGCCCGCAACGCCGACCGCTGGGAGTACACCTACGACGCGCAGGGGAGGCTCGCGAAGGCAGTCCGCACGACCACCGAGCACATGCTCGAGCCGCCCGAAATCGCCGAACTGATGAGGCTCATGGGCCAGATGGACATGGATGTGCTGCGGGGCGCCGAGGCGTACAAGGCGAACCCCGAGATCGTGCTTGCCACCAAGGCCGGTGACGGCACGGTGATGGAGAAGCACCAGGGCGCACTGCGCACGACCAGGCGCACCGAGATGGAGTACTCCGCATGGGACGCGCGCGGTCGCTGGACCAAGGCGTCGCGGTTCAAGGTCGATGAGGCAGGCCGCATCGAGGTCGAGCAGGTCGAGCGCAGCTACACCGATCTCGATCCGCAGGCGGCCGCCGTCGACGGGTCGTTCCAGATCGTTCCCGCGTCGAAGTCGCGCGCCGGAGCGGGATTCGGATCGTCGCCCGCGTCCGCGGCGGGCGGCGGCTCGTCGCCAGCCAGCGGAGGCGACGAATCCGCAGGTTCCGCGGGCGCCTTGGAAGCCGGCGCCTTGCATTCGGGTTCCTCGGATTCGGGTTCCTCGGATTCGGGTTCCTCCGGCAATGGCGCTTCGGGCGACGGTGAGTCGAAGCTTCCCATGCCGCTCGTCCTCGGTGGCGCCGGCGGGTTGCTCGCACTCGTCGTCATCATCGCGATCGCGATGTCGAAGCGCCGCAGGAACGCGGCCGCGTCGCCGCGGCGCCGTCGTCCCAAGTCACGCAGGGTCGAGGCTGGGTTCGACGATGGCGACGATGACGAGCGCCTCGCGCCCGTCGCCCCGCCCGCGCCGAAGCGTTCGGGATCACCCGCACCTCCGCCCGTTGCGCCTTCGCCGCGTGGCAGCGCTTCGGCACCCGTGTCTCGGCCGCCTGCCGCGGCAGCGCGCCCCGAGGCGCTCGCGCCAACGCCAGCGCAGCCTGCTGCGCCGCGCCCGTCGCCCGCCGCCCCGCCCGCACCGCGCGTACCCGCGCCCGCCTCGCCCGCGCCTGCACCCACCTCACCCAAACCCACAGCGCCGCGCTCCTCAAACCCGCCGCCGCCTTCGCTCGCCGCGCCGCTCCCATCGAGCCAGCCAGCCCCGCGGCCTGCCGCTCCCGCGCCGCCGCCGAAGCCAACCGCGCCGTCTACCGCCCCGCAGCCGCCTCGTCCTGCTTCACCGCCTTCGCCACCGCCACCGCCCACGCCTCGTAGGCCGCAGGGCTGAGGTGGAGGAAGTCGGGCATGGTCTCCTTGGCGATCGCGCCGTCGGGCATCACGAACGAGTCGCCGATCGCGTGCACCGAGAAGCGCGCGGGCTTGCCCGACGCGGCCGACTCGGCGTTCTCGCGGGCCGCGAAGGCCCGCAGCGCCTGGTTGATCTGGCAGATGTCGCCACGCATCGCGTTGAAGCGCTCGCCGCGCGGGAAGATCTCGAGGATGTGAATCGTCGCGTCGGGGCACTGCTCGGCCAGCATGTCGGCGACCGACTGCACGCCCTGCAGCGTCTCCTCGGCGTTGCTCGTGCCGTGGCCGAGGTTGTTGGTGCCGATCAGGAGCACGACATGCTTCGGCGCCAGGCGCGTGAGCGGCGCCTCGGAAAGCCGCCACAGCACATGCTCCGTCCGGTCGCCCGAGTTGCCGAGGTTGAGCGCGCCGAGCGGAGCGATGTGCTTCTCCCACGCGGCCTTGCCCGGACCTTCCCAAGACTGCGTGATCGAGTCGCCCACGAACACCACGCGCGCGGGCGCCGACTCGCGCGCACGACGCAGCAGTTCGTTCTGCCGCTCGATCGCCCATTGGTCGCTCCGCGGCGCGGGCACGACCGACACGGGTGGCTTCGGCCGCGCGGCGCCGTCCTGCGCGAAGGCATGTGCGCCGAGCGCAAGTGCGAGCGAGGCGAACGCGAGCGAGGCGATGAAGGCCGTGTTCATGCGCGCACGGTCGCGGGGTTGCGCGCGTGCGTCAAGTGACGAGGTACAAGAAACCGGCCCGCGCGGGATTCGCGCGGGCCGGTGAGCGATCTTGAGAATCGGCCGGTGCCGGGCTCAGTTGCAGGCACCCCAGCTGCCGAGCAGCGACGCGAGATCCGCGCCGCCCACGATGCCGTCGTCGTCGATATCGGCGGTGGGGTTCGCGCTACCCCAGGCTGCAAGCAGCGACGCAAGGTCGGCGCCGTCGACCACGCTGTCGCCGTTCTGGTCCGCAGGGCACACCACCGCGCAGGCAAGCACCAGGCTGCCCGATCCGCTGCCGCCCGTCGGGCTGCCCACGCGGATGAAGTACGAGCTGCCCGAGGTCACCGGCCAGGTCACCGTGCTGGCGGTTCCGCAGCCGGCGCCATCGTTGTTGCAGGCCACAGGCACGGTCGCCGCCGTCGGGCAGCCGCCAGAGGCCGAGTACACCACGATCGCCGAGTCGAACGACGCGCCGCAGGTCGTCGCAGTCGCCTGGCCGCTGCAGGTGGCGGTGAAGTTCCACCAGATGTCGCCCGTCAGCGAGGCGACGCAGGTTCCCGAGACGGCAGGGGTGCTGTTGGTCGCGCCCACGGTGCTGAAGGCGTACGAGCCGCCGATGACCGAATTCGCCGTGAAGCACTCGTCGTTCGACGGCGCGGGGTTCGAGATGCCGATCGTCATCGAGTAGTTGTTGCGGGTGTCCGAGCCGAGGTAGACGCGCATGAGCAGCGTCGAGCCCGCCGTCGCGTTCGTATAGGTGAACACCTCGTTGTTGGTGTTCGCCGCGCGGTCGAGGAGCACGGCGCCGCCGCACGCGCCGAAGACCTGCACATCGACATCGCCGTTGGCATGGGTGAAGGTCATGTTCACCGACAGCGTGCCGCCCGGCACGACATTGAACGAGTACCAGTCCTCGTCGAGGCGCTTCACCACCAGGTTCGAGTAGGTTCCCGCGGCGGTCGGCCGCGCGGTGGCGCAGGTGTCGTTGGCCTCGAGGTTGTCGTCGCTGCCCGCGGCCAGCATGGTGCCGAAGCCGCCCGTGTTCACCGCCACATCCCAGCGGCCGTAGCCGTCGTCGGCCGCGGTGTTCTGGCACGAGCTCGCGCCGCAGGTGAGCACGCCGTACAGCTTCTTGTCGCTGTCGCGGTAGATCGCGCTGCCCGACGAGCCGCCCTCGGTGATGCCGTTGTTCCACGACAGCGAGTTCCAGTTCGTCGTGGGCGAGCCGCAGTTGAACGAGCTCGCGTTCTTCACGCCGAACGAGATCGCCTGCGGCGCGCCACCCGGGTGGTGAATGCCCGTCGAGGCGGTGTTGAGCGCGGGATTCTGGTTGGTCCAGCCGACCCAGAACACATTCGCCGGCAGCGTGGGGCGCACCAGGAGCAGGGTGCAGTCGCTCGCGAGGTAGGTGAGCGAGAGATCCGAGCCGGTGACATTGACGCCGGCCGAAACCGCGGCGTTGCAGGTGGGGGTGCGGTAGAAGAAGTTGAACTGGCAGGCGTTGGCGTCGGCCGTGGTCGAGATGCAGTGGTTGGCCGTCGACACATACGGCGTCTCGTCGGCCGCCGTCGTCGCGGTCAGCTGGCCCGAGCACAGGAAGCCGTTGAAGAGCAGCCGCGTGGTGCCGTTCGACTCGTTGGCCCAGGTCGCGAAGCACGAGGGCTGGTTGTGGCAGTTGCCCGCCACGCCGCCTTCGCCGCCGCCGGCGGCCATTCCGCCCCAGATGTCGCGATAGGCATGGAAGTAACGCACGCCCGTGAAAGGCAGCGCCTTCACGCGCTGGCCCGTCGGCACGAACCAGTCGATGCGCGTCGTCGCGCTCGGCATGTTCAGGCCGAAGGCCGTGCCGTCGCCGAACTCGCCGCTTCCCTCGATCGGCCCGACCGTCGAGCCTTCCATGAGCGGTGCGGAGACGGTCATCCGCTGCCCTTCGGCGAGCGCGAGTCCGGTCAACGCGAGGTTCGCGCTGTGCGCGCCCTCGGCCGCGATGTCGATGCGCCAGAGCGAGCCGCCCTCGACCTCGATCCACTCGCCCATGTCGACGGAGAGCTCGACCTCGCGGGGAATCGCGAAGCGCAGCGGCTTGGTGTAGCCGCGAATCTCGTCCTCGAGCAGGTAGAACTCGTGGTCGATCGGTGCGAGCAGCACGAGGGGCGCGGGGATCTGGTCGATCCCATGCAGCGACGAGAGCGACGCGGATGGCTCGTAGATCCAGGCCTTGCCTCCGACGCCGTGGCCCGCCGCCTCGAGAACGCGCGTGGGCTTCGGCGGCGCGCCGCTTCCCTTCGCATCGGCGAAGGCGGAAGGTGCTGCAAGGAGGAGCGACAGCGCGATCAGGTGGCGGGTCTTCATGGTTGGTCCAGCTGCTCTTGAATGGCTCTCTCGGGCGGCCCTCTTCGAAGGCCTTGCTCGAGGGTTCTGCTCGAACGCGACGCTGCCCGCGGGCGGGGGCCTCGGGCGTCGACGCGTATTCGCGGACCTCGAGGGGTCCGTTCCCGAAAAGTACTGCCTGCGGGTCCGACGGCAAGGAAAGGGTCAGGAACAAGTCCGAAAGTGCGACGACCCCGGCAGGTCGCCGAGGTCGTCGCTGGATGCTGCGGTCGGTAACGGTTCCTTCGGGAACCGCAGGCGCGGCTCAGACGGCCGCCGCCATCTTCTCGGCCTTCTTGCGGGCGTCGGCCAGAGTGCCGACATACATGAAGGCGCTCTCGGGCAGGTCGTCGCCCTCGCCGTTGCAGATGCGCTCGAAGCTGTCGATCGTGTCCTCGAGGCTGCAGGTCACGCCGGGCAGGCCCGTGAAGACCTCGCCGACATAGAACGGCTGCGAGAGGAAGCGCTCGATCTTGCGCGCGCGCGACACGGTGAGCTCTTCGTCCTCGCTGAGTTCGTCGACGCCGAGGATGGCGATGATGTCCTGCAGGTCCTTGTAGCGCTGCAGGATGTTCTGCACGCGGCGCGAGCACTTGTAGTGACGCTCGCCGAGCACCTGCGGATCAAGGATGCGCGAGGTCGACGAGAGCGGATCGACGGCGGGGTAGATGCCCTTCTCGGCGATCTTGCGCTCGAGCACGATGAACGCGTCGAGGTGGCTGAAGGTCGTCGCCGGCGCGGGGTCGGTGAGGTCGTCGGCGGGCACATAGATGGCCTGCACCGAGGTGATGGCGCCCTGGCTCGTCGAGGTGATGCGCTCCTGGAGCGCGCCCATCTCGGTCGCGAGGTTCGGCTGGTAGCCGACGGCGCTCGGCATGCGGCCGAGGAGCGCCGACACTTCCGAACCGGCCTGCGTGAAGCGGAACACGTTGTCGACGAAGAGGAGCGTTTCCTTACCCGACGCGTCGCGGAACTCTTCCGCCATGGTCAGCGCCGAGAGGGCGACGCGCAGACGCGCTCCCGGCGGCTCGTTCATCTGGCCGAAGACCATCGCCACCTTGTCGAGCACGTGCATCTTCTTGCCGCTCGCGTCGGTGTACTCGGCCTCCTGCATTTCAAGCCAGAGGTCGTTGCCCTCGCGGGTGCGCTCGCCGACGCCTGCGAACACCGAGTAGCCGCCGAAGTTGCGGGCGACGCGCGCGATCATCTCC
>JBJTOV010000293.1:0-5725 GCA_046074745.1 Planctomycetota bacterium
CGCGGGTGCTGGTAGTGGTCGATGACCTTGTCGCTGTAGGCCATGGTGGGGTCCTTTCAGAGCGCGTGTCCGCGCGGTGTTCCTGAATTCAGGATCTGGAGAGTACTTCTCCAGATCCGTGCAACACTGAGTCCTTCGCCGGATCCGTAAAGTTCCGCCTCAGGATCCGGCGAGTCCTTCGCCGGATCCGTGAAACTAATGCGTTTGCCACTCGATCTTCGAGACGTCAATGCCTTCCTTGTAGAGGTCCCACAGCGGGCTCATCGTGCGGAGGTGATTGACGGCCTTGACGATGCCTTCGATCGCGTAGTCGACCTCCTCCTCGGTCGACCAGCGGCCGAGCGAGAGGCGGAGGCTCGAGTGCGCGAGTTCGTCGCCGACGCCGAGGCTCTTGAGCACATAGCTCGGCTCGAGGCTGGCGCTGGTGCATGCGGAGCCCGACGAGCAGGCGATGTCCTTGATGCCCATGAGGAGCGACTCGCCCTCGACATAGCCGAAGCTGATGTTGAGGATGTGCGGCAGGCGGCGCTCGGCGTGGCCGTTGACCTGCGTGACCTCGAGGCGCGAGGCAAGCTCGCGCTCGAACTTGCGGCGCAGGTTGAGCAGGCGCTCGCGCTCTGTGTCCATCTCGTGCATGGCGAGCTCGCACGCCTTGCCGAAGCCGACGATGCCGGTGACATTCAGCGTGCCCGAGCGCATGCCGCGCTCGTGGCCGCCGCCGTCCTGGATCGCCTCGAGGCGCACGCGCGGGTTGCGGCGGCGCACATAGAGCGCGCCCACGCCCTTCGGCCCGTACATCTTGTGGCCCGACCACGACAGCAGGTCGATGTGGTCGCGCTCGACATCGGTGGGCATCTTGCCGACCCACTGCGTGGCGTCGGTGTGGAGGATGACGCCGCGCTCGTGGCACAGCGCGCCGATCTCGGGCACCTCGTTGATGGTGCCGATCTCGTTGTTCGCCCACATGATCGACACGAGGATGGTGTCCTCGCGCATCGCCTCGGCCACCATGGAGCGGGTGATCACGCCGTCGGCCGGGGGCTGCAGGAAGGTGACATCGAAGCCCTCGTTCATGAGGCGCTTGCACGGGTCGAGCACGGCCTTGTGCTCGTGCGCGGCGGCGATGATGTGACCGCGGCCCTTCGTGCCCTCGGGGCCCTTCGCGTACATGCGCGCGGCGCCCTTGATCGCGAGGTTGTTCGACTCGGTCGAACCGCTCGTCCACACGATCTCCTTGGGGCTCGCGCCGATGAGCGCGGCGGCCTGTTCGCGCGCCTTGTCGACGCCGTCCTCGGCCTCCCAGCCGAACTTGTGGTTGCGGCTCGCGCTGTTGCCGAACTTCTCGGTGAAGTACGGCAGCATGGCCTCGACCACGCGGGGGTCGGTGCGGGTCGTGGCGGCGTTGTCCATGTAGATGGGCAGCTTGACTGCCATCGGAAACACTCCTCAGGTGGTGGTGATTCGCGTCGGCGAGACCTCGGCCGGCGGCTCCGTGCCGTCGGCGTCGGTGGCTCGGTCGTTGCGACTGAGTCTCATCATAGGGGTTCGTCGGCGCCGCGCCCACGGAGGCGGCGCGCGTCCCGCACTTTGTAGAATCGAGCCCCATGCGGATCGTCGAGGACCCCAAGGAACTGCTGGCCGCCGATCTGGCTGGATCGGCGTTCGTTCCCACGATGGGCGCGCTGCACGAGGGGCACGGGTCGCTGGTGCTGCGGGCGCGGGAGGCCGGGCGCCCCGTGGTTGTGAGCATCTTCGTGAACCCGACGCAGTTCGGGCCGAACGAGGATTACGCCCGATATCCACGCACGCTTGATTCCGACTGCGCGCTGCTCGAGCCGCTCGGGGCGGCGGCCGTGTTCGTGCCATCGGTGGAAACCATGTATCCCGAAGGGCTTGCGGCGGCGATGGCCGTGGCCGCCGACCCAGCTCGAACGCCGCTGCCAGCCGTCGCACGCGAGCCCGGCCTCGAGGACGCGTGCCGGCCCGGGCACTTCGGCGGCGTGGCGATGGTGGTCGGGCGGCTCTTCGACCTCGTGCGGCCGAGCTCCGCCTACTTCGGCGAGAAGGACTACCAGCAGCTGCGGCTGATCGAGGACATGGTGGAGGCCGACCGCGGGCGCTACGGCGCGCTGCGCGTGGTGCCCTGCCCCACCGTGCGCGAACCGAGCGGGCTCGCCATGTCGAGCCGCAACCGCTATCTCGCCGCGGCGGAACGCGATCTGGCGCTCGGCCTCTCGCGCGCGCTGCAGGTGGCGCACTCGGCGCAGCGGGTCGCGACGGCCGAGCGATTGATGCGCGACACGCTCGATGCGCACGGGTTGGCGACCGAGTACGCGGTGGTGCGCGACGCACGCACGCTGATGCCTGTGACGGGGTTCGAGCGCCCCACCCGCGCCCTGATCGCCGCGCGCCTCGGGGCGACGCGCCTGATCGACAACGCGGCGATGACCGTCTGGCGCTGAAATCGGGCCGAATCGCGGGAAACGCGTCACCTTCGGCCGACGATGCACGAACGACCAGTAGACTTTCCGCAGGAAACCCCATGAACGCACGCAGCACCCCCCGCTTCGCCGCCTCGCTCGGCATCGCCGCCCTGACCGCACTCCTGGCTGCAGGCGCGGTGCCTCTCTCGGCCGCGGTGCCGCAGGACGCGGACAAGCCGGCGGAGAAGGCGCCCGCCGAGAAGAAGCCCACCGACCGCGCCTCGCAGAAGGCGGCGGAGAAGGCCGCCGAGGAGGCCGCGAAGGCCAAGGCCAAGTGGTTCGACAAGATCGACAAGGAGGACAAGGCGGCCATCGCGTACGCGGTGGGCTTCGCCGCCCCCGAGCTGCCCGCCGCCGCCGAGCGGATCGGGCTGTCGCTGCCCGACCTCGCGTCGGCGCGCGGCAAGGTGGTGATCGTGCAGACCTTCACCACGAAGAACGCCGCGGGCATGTTGGCCGCCGAGAAGACCGCTGCGGTGGTCGATTCGGCGAAGGCGGGCGACGATGTGGTGTTCCTCGCGGTGCACACTCCCGAGAACGCGGACAAGGCCAAGACGCAGATCGAGAAGCGCAAGCTGAAGGCGCCGATCTTGATCGACGAGCAGGGCGAGTTCTGCGACGCGCTCGGCGCGTTCAAGCGGCCGCTTGCGTTCGCCATCGACCGCCAGGGCAACCTTCGCTACGGCGGCCTCAGCGAGGAGGGCGTCAAGGAGGCCATCAAGGAGCTCGCCGCCGAGACCTACGACAAGTCGGTCGAGCCGACCAAGCGCCCCGAGGTCAAGTTCGAGGCCTCCGATGTGGTGTTCCCGACCTTCAGCACGCCCGTCGGCAGCGCCGCCGACCTTCGCGGCAAGAAGGCGCCCGACTTCGCGATCGAGCGCTGGTGGAACAACGGTCCGAATGTCGCGGGCAAGCTGGCGGTGGTCGACTTCTGGGCGACCTGGTGCCCGCCGTGCCGCGCCGCGATCCCGCACATGAACGAGATCGCCAAGGCCTATCCGCGCGATGTGGCGGTGATGGGCATCTCGAGCGAGCGCTGGCGCGAGTTCGAGGAAGGCACCCTGAAGCACCGCCTCAGCAAGGGCGACTTCGCGTACGCGGTCGGCATCGACTCGCAGAGCCGCATGGCGAGCGCCTTCTCGGTGCGCGGAATCCCGCACATCGCGGTGATTTCGGCGGACGGCGTCGTCCGCTGGCAGGGCGGACCCAACGCGCTCACCCCGCAGGTGATGGACAGCCTGATCGCGTCGAACCGCGAGCTGGTGAAGAAGGCGCTCGCCGCCTCGGGCGGCGCGGCGGGCCCGGCAAACCGCTGGTCGTCGAGCAGGCGCTGAGCCCCACGGATCATTTCGATCGGTCTCCGCCGCAGGCCACGCGCCTGCGGCGGTATCTTTCCCGACCCCCATGGCTGCCCGCTCCAACGGTACGGAACCACGATCGAAGACCGCAAAGCCCGCGCGCGCGCGTCGCACGGGCTTCTGGCGCACCGCATCGAACAGCGACCGCCACGAGCTCTACGAGCTCGCGGTGCAGGAGGTCGTGTCGGAGTGCGAGTTCATCGACCGCGCGTATCGATCGGTGCGCGGCAGGCTTCCCGCGCTGCTGCGCGAGGATTTCTGCGGCACCGCGAAGGCATGCAGCGAGTGGGTGCGCCGACGCCGCACGAATCGCGCGATCGGCATCGACCTCGACCGCTCGGTGCTTGCGTGGGGCGAGCGAAGGCACCGCGCGAACCTGCCCGCGCACATGGCCGAGCGCATCGAGATCGTCAATGGAAATGTGCTGACCGCGCAGACGCCGCCCGCCGATGTGGTGGTCGCGATGAACTTCTCCTACTTCATCTTCAGGCAGCGCGCGCAGCTGGTCGGCTACTTCCGCCGCGTCTTCGAGAGCCTGGCGGCCGACGGCTTGTTCGTCTGCGATGCCTACGGCGGCAGCCAGGCGCACGCCGAGCAGGAGGAGGAGCGCAGCATCGACGGGTTCACCTATGTGTGGCACCAGGCGCGCTACAACCCGATCACAGGCGATGTGCGCAACCACATCCACTTCCGCTTCCCCGATGGAAGCGAGATGAAGCGCGCGTTCACCTACGAATGGCGGCTCTGGTCGCTTCCCGAGATCAAGGACGCGATGCTCGAGGCGGGGTTCGTGAACCCAACCGTGTACTGGGAAGGCACCGACCATCGCTCGGGAACGGGCAACGGCCGGTTCCGCCCGAGCACGCGCGGCGAGGCCTGCGAGGGGTGGATCGCGTACATCGTGGCCGAGAAGCCCGTGAAGCCGTCGGCCCGAAGGCCAAGGAAGTAGCGCGGATTCCGCGCGAGGCGACTCCGAGCCGCCCCGCGGCGCGAATCGAAGGAAGGCACCCATGACGCGCGCACTCCCAACGACCGCTCTCGCCGCCGACATCGCCGCTGGCCTTGCCCGGGTCGAGACGCTGTTCGACCAGCAGCTCGCGGGCGAGTTTCCCGCCGTGAACGAGCTGTGCCGGCACATCGAGCGCTACCGCGGCAAGATGCTGCGCCCGACGATGGTGATCGTCAGCGGGCTTGCGTTCACGCCCGAGGGGGGTTCGCTTCGCCACGAGCACGACATCGTGGCGGCGACGGTGGAGATGATCCACATGGCGACGCTGGTCCACGACGATGTGCTCGACGACGCGACGGTGCGCCGGCGCGGCGAGACGGTGAATTTCCTGCGCGGGAACGAGACCGCGGTGATGCTGGGCGACTACCTGATCTCGAACGCGTTCCACCTGTGCTCGCGCGCGGGCGACCCGGCGCTCAACCTGCGGCTCGGCGAGGTGACCAACACGCTGTGCGAGGGCGAGCTGGTGCAGCTGTCCCGGCGGCACGACCTTTCGCTCGACGAGAACACCTATTTCGAGATCGTGCGTCGGAAGACCGCGGTGCTCGTGGGCGCCTCGTGCGAACTGGGAACGCGGCTCGCAGGAGGCGACGCGCGCGACACGGCGGCGATGCGAGGTTTCGGCGAGAGGCTGGGCGTCGCGTTCCAGATCCAGGACGACCTGCTCGACCTGCTCGGCGACGAGGCGACGGTCGGCAAGTCGATCGGACGCGACCTCGAGAAGGGCAAGCTCACGCTGCCCGTCATCCTGCACCTCGCCCGTGCCTCGGGGCAGCGGCGCGAGCGGGCCATCGAGGTCATCCGCGCGCGCGACGGCGCGGCGTTGCTTGCGGAACTGAACGAGTCCGGGGCGCTCTCGGATGCGCGCGCACGCG
>JBJTOV010000294.1:0-3431 GCA_046074745.1 Planctomycetota bacterium
CGACAGCGTCAGGCCCTCCACATACTCCATCACTAAGTACGGGCGCGCGGGCACCATGTCGGTGTCGGTGCCCGCACCGTAGATCCGCGCGATCGACGGGTGGTCAAGCTGGCCAAGCAGGCGGATCTCGCGGCGGAACCGCGCGAGCGCGCTCTGGTTCCAGAGCCCAGAGGCGAGCACCTTGAGCGCGACCGTTCGATCGGTCTCGGGCTGAACGGCCTTCAGGACGACGCCCGCCGCCCCCTGCCCAACGACGCCGAGGATCCGGTAGCCGCCAATCGACTTCGGGATCTCGACGGGGCGCCGCGTCTCGTCGAGCGTGCCCACGATGTCGACGATCGGTCGCGCCGTGCGGGGCGCGCGGCCATCGAAGGCAAGCATCGACTCGAGCTCGCGGCGCAGCGCAGGGTCTTCGACGGTGCAGAGCAGACGGTCGCGATCCGGCCCTTCGAGCGCGATCGCCGCGTCGAACAGTTGGGAAAGGCGCTGGAATCTCGTCGCGTCATCCATCGTGCGGACCCATCGAGCCCCTCTACAGGAACGGAGCGGTCCGCCCTTGGACCGCTCGGCGAAATTCGTGGCTCCGTCCGCCCCCCGTCACGGCGACCCGCGATCGCGGGGTCCTGTGCCATCGGAGAGCTCCTTGGCGAGCCACGCGCGCGCCATGCGCCAATCCGACTCGACCGTCGAGAGCGACACCTCAAGCACTTCGCAAATCTCTTCGTGCGTGAGGTTTCCGAACAGCTTCATCTCGACGACCGAGGCCTTGCGCCGATCGAGCTCGGCGAGTTTCGCAAGCACCTCGTCGATGGCCATGATCTCGGGAAGGCTAAGCCCCCCGCTGCGCTCGCCCGAAAGATGCTGGTCGAGATCGACGCGCCGCCGATGGCCGCCGCGCTTCAGCGCGCCGCGAGCCTCGGCATGGTTGATGAGCACCTGCCGCATCGCCGTCGCCGCCACCGCGAGGAAGTGCGAGCGGCTGGTGGTGGCCTTGGGATTGGCCTTCGCGATCTTCAGGAAGGCCTCGTTGACCAGGGCGGTCGGCTGCAGCGTGTGCCCCGGGCGCTGGTCGCGCATGTAGGCCGCGGCAAGGCCTCGCAATTCGTCGTACACAAGCGTGGCAAGCGCCGACGGATCAAGATGCGCACCGTCATCGGTGGCGTGGTCGTCGGGGTTGGGCGAAATCGGCGGGGTCATCGGACGCGGGGGCGCATCGATCCTACGGGAAACGCGCGAAACTCCAAAAGAAAATCGACCCACCGCGACGCGGTCCGTGCCGGAGCCATGTCTTCGCCACAGGCGCGTGGCCGACGCCTAGCGGGCGGGCGTGACGATGCCGCGGCATTCGCCGAAGCCGATGCGCGGGCGACCCGGCTTCTCGCACCAGCCGCGCATGATCACCTCGTCGCCGTCCTGCAGGAACTTGCGCTCGGTGCCGTCGCCGAGCGCGATCGGCTCGGTGCCGCGCCAGGTTCGCTCGAGCAGGCATCCGCGCGAGTCCTTGGTGGTTCCAGACACGGTGCCCGAGGCGAGTAGGTCGCCGATCATCATCGGGCAGCCGTTCGAGGCGTGGTGGGCGAGCATCTGCGCGGGCGTCCAGAACATGTCGCGGAACGAGCCGCGCGAGACGAGCGTGGGCGCGAGCCCCTTCTCGCGCATCGCGGCGCTTGCGATGTGAACCTCGAGCGTGATGTCGAGGTTGCTGCCGTTCGGGTCGTCGAGGTACGGCAGCACCTTCGGGTCGTCGGCCGAGCGCGGCGGGCCGGGCACGCGGAACGGCTCGAGCGCCTCGCGCACCACCACCCACGGCGACACGGTCGTCGCGAAGTTCTTCGCCAGGAACGGCCCGAGCGGCTGGTACTCCCACTTCTGGATGTCGCGCGCCGACCAGTCGTTGACGAGGCAGAATCCGAAGATGTGGCTCCACGCCTCGGCGATGGGGATGGTGTGGCCGAGCTGGTTGCCGTTGCCGAGGTAGAAGCCGACCTCGAGCTCGTAGTCCATCAGCTTCGACGGGCCGAACGACGGCGGGCCGTCGTCCGAGGCCACCGTCTGGCCGCTCGGTCGAACGATTCCCGTGCCCGAGGCCACGATCGAACTTGCGCGGCCGTGGTAGCCGATCGGCACATGCTTCCAGTTCGGGAGCAGCGGATTGGTCGGGCGGAACATCGAGCCGACATTGGTCGCGTGATGGAGCGACGCGTAGAAGTCGGTGTAGTCGCCGACCACAAAGGGCGGCTCGTCGGCGGGCTCGTCGGCGTCGACGAGCAGGCGCTCGACCTTGGCGCGCGCGGGCGAACCCGCGGCAAGGAGATGCGCGAGGTTCCGCCGCAGCATCGACTGGCGCTCGGGGCCGAGCTCTGCGAGCCCGTTCAGCCACGCGGTGTGCGCGGCGTACTGGAAGTCCTCGTCGTCGGTGAGCTTCTTCACGAGGAGGTCGGCGTCGAGCGCATCGCGCAGACGGAGCGCCTTCGCGCCGATCCGCACCGCCACGCCGCCGCCGAGCGTGCCGTACGGCAGGTTCTGGATCGGGAAGTCGCCCGCGGGGTCGTTCGCGCTCTCGACCCACGAGCGCAGCGACGGATCGTTCGGATCGACGAGCTGGTTGACGGTCACTGGTTCACCTCCGTGGCGGGTTCGGCGGCGGGCAGAAGGCCAAGCGCGCGCAGGTCGGCCAGCGGCTCGTCGAACGAGCACGAGCCGAAGCTGTGCGCGAAGCGCTCGCGCGCCTCGGCGATCTCGTCGAACTTGAGCGAGCGCTTTCCATACGACAGGCCCATCGGATGGAACTCGAACGCGCGCGGGTTCTCCTCGACGAGCACCTGCTCGATCTCCTTCTCCGACATCGCGTCGTCGTGCCAGAGCAGGCATCCCGCGACGAACACATTCAGGAAGCCGAACTGCTTGCAGCCGACATCGGTGGCGAGATGGCGGCACGGGTGGTGCAGGCCCGCGGTCGCCTTGAACGGCACCTCGGCCATGCGGCAGACCTTGAGAAAGCGCGCCACCTGCTCGGGCGTGGGGTGCGCGTCGGGGGTCAGACCGCCCGTGCGCAGCTTGGCGCCCGCGTCGAGCGAGGCCATGGTGGTGACGAGCCCGCGCGGGTCGGCCTCGGCGGGAATCTCGAAGTAGGCGAAGATGTCGTCGGGCACATACTCGAGCGCGCGTTCGATCTCCTGAGGCGTGGTGGCGCGGGTCTCGATGGTGTCGATGGCGGCGCGGCCGTGGGCGCGGCTGAACTCGCGGTCCTCCATGCGCTCGTTGAAGCGTTCGATCCGCTCGAGGTCGGCCAGGATCTGCCGGTCGGAGGCGGGCGCCACGAGCACGGAGAGCGTCCACGGGGCCTCGCCCTCGGCATCGGCGGTCTTCGGAAGGAGCGGATCGGCCTCGCGCACGAACTCGGGAAAGCGCGTGACCGGCACGATCAGCCG
>JBJTOV010000295.1:0-2925 GCA_046074745.1 Planctomycetota bacterium
AGAACCGCCGTCCGGACTACATGAAGGCCTGGTGGGATGTGGTGAACTGGAACGAGGTGAACCGCTGCTGCGCGGTCTCGGGGCTTCGGCGCCGAATCACTGTGAAACGCGCGTGACAGGCGCGTCGGCTTGGCGAGTCGGCTGTTGGCCAGGTCTTGCGCACGGCACGTGCCGTGCGGTGCCAGGCAGTGCACGGCACGTGCCAGGCACGGTTGGCCCAGTTGACGGCCAGTCGCGGTCCCAATGTCGCTGCGCTGAAAAAGCGAAGACGGCGCACGCAGCCGCATGCGCCGTCCCGTCTCGCTGGTCGCGGGGGATCGCTGATCGCCGAATCACTTCGCCGCGAAGCAGCGGTTCACCTCGTTCCAGTTCACCACATCCCACCAGGCCTTCATGTAGTCCGGACGGCGGTTCTGGTAGTGCAGGTAGTACGCGTGCTCCCACACATCGCAGCCGAGGATCGGCGTGCCCGGGCACTCAGCCAGCCCCTGCATCAGCGGGTTGTCCTGGTTGGGCGACGAGCACACGCACACGGTCCCGTCGGCGCGCTTGCACAGCCACGCCCAGCCCGAGCCGAAGCGGCCCGCGCCCGCGGCCGCGAACTTCTCCTTGAAGCCGTCGAGCGAGCCGAACGCCGCGTCGATCGCCGCAGCGAGCTCCGCGCTCGGCGCGCCGCCCTGGCCCTTCGGCGCCATCCACTTCCAGAACATCGAGTGGTTCCAGTGGCCGCCGCCGTTGTTGCGCACGGCGGTGCGGATCGACTCGGGCACCTTCATGATGTTGCGGCACAGGTCTTCCGCCGACATCGCCTGCAGGTCGGCATGGCCCTCGAGCGCCTTGTTCAGGTTCGTGACATAGGCGTTGTGGTGCTTGGTGCGGTGGATGTTCATCGTGAGCGCGTCGATCGACGGCTCGAGCGCGTTCTCGGCGTACGGAAGGTCGGGCAGCGTGTGGGCCATGGGCGTGTTCTCCGTGAAGAGGTTGGTTCGGGCGAGCGCAGGTCCTGCGGCGGCGCCGACCGCACCGAGCGCGATCGTGCCGAGGAATTCGCGGCGCGTGGGGTCGTTGGACGGGCTGTCGCTGTTCTGCATGCGGGCTCCGAGGGCGGGGAGGATAGCCGCGCCGCGCTACGCTGTGCGCCATGCACGCGGCGTACCGCATGATCGACGCCAACCTGAACCGCGCGCGCGAGGCGATCCGCACGCTCGAGGATGCGGCGCGCTTCGCGTGGAACGACGCGGGCCTCTCGGCCGAGGCGAAGTCCCTGCGCCACGCGCTGCAGGACGCGGTGGCGCCGCTCTCCGCCGCCCGCCTCGCCGCCGCGCGCGATGTCTCGGGCGACGCGGGCACCGCCTTCGAGGGCGCGAACGAGTACGCGCGGACAGGTCCCTCGTCGGTGGCTCAGGCCGCAGGCAAGCGGCTCACCGAGGCGCTGCGCGTGGTCGAGGAGGCGGCGAAGTCCGTCGATCCTGCGGTCGCACGCGCGGTCGAGCGGCTGCGCTACCGCGCCTACGAGCTCGACGCGCGCGTCACGCTGCGCGCTGCGATCGCTGCGCCGCGGCAGTGGCGTCTGTGCGTGCTCGTCACGCGCGCGCTCTGCGCGCGGCCGTGGGACGAGGTCGTCGCCCGCGCGATCGACGGCGGCGCCGACGCGATCCAGGTGCGCGAAAAGGAGCTCGACGCACGCGAGCTCGTCGCGCACGCCCGCGCCGTGCGCGCGATCTGCGCGCCGCGCGGCGTGCCCACGATCGTCAACGACCGCCTCGATGTCGCGCTCGCCGCAGACGCCGAAGGCGTGCATCTCGGCACGACCGACCTGCCCGTGCGCGAGGCGCGGCGCATCGCGGGCGCATCGCTCCTGATCGGCGCCAGCACCCACTCGCTCGCCGAGGCGCGCGCCGCGGTCGACGCGGGCGCCGACCACTGCGGCGTCGGCGCCATGTACGAATCGCAGCTGAAGCAGGGCCTCGCGCCCTCGGGCGAGCGGTACCTCCGCGCGTTCACCGCGGAATTCCCGCACATCCCGCACCTCGCGATCGGCGGCATCGCGCCCGGCCGCGTGGCCGCGCTCGCACGCGCGGGCTGCCGCGGCATCGCCGTGTCGAGCGCCGTGTGCCGCGCCGACGACCCCGCCGCCGTCGCACGCGCCCTCGTCGCCGAGCTCGCGCAGGGGGCGTCCGCATGAGCGACGCCGTGGTCCGCGACGCGCGCATGCTGCTCCTCGGCACGGGCACCTCGGCCGGAATCCCCGTGATCGGCTGCGATTGCGCCGTGTGCCGTTCCGACGATCCCCGCGACCGCCGCACCCGCTCGGGCGCCGCGGTCGAGTTCACCGATGCCGACGGGCAGCCGCGCCGATTCCTCATCGACTGCGGCCCCGACCACCGCGAGCACTCGATCCGCCACCGCTTCACGCGCTGCGACGGCATCCTGTTCACGCACGACCATGTCGACCACACCTTCGGCCTCGACGATGTGCGCCGCTACAACGCGCTCATGAAGGCCCCGATCGAGGTCTTCTGCGACGCGCGCACGCGCGAGTTCCTCGACCGCGTCTACCGCCACATCTTCCGCCGCCACGAGAATGTGAACGACTCGTTCGTGGCCGACCTCTTCGTGCGCACCATCGCGCCCGGCGACGCCATCGACCGCCACGGCCTGCGCTTCACGGCGTTCGAGGTGCTGCACGGCCGCCTGCCCGTGCTCGCCTACCGCATCGACGCGCTCGACGCCACGGGCCGCATCGCGCGCGCGCAGCCCGGCCCGTTCCCGCTCGCCTACTGCACCGACCTCTCGGCGATGCCGCCCGCGGCATGGCCAAGGCTGCGCGGCTTGCGCACGCTTGTGCTCGACATGCTGCGCTACCGCGCCCATCCCACCCACCTCACCGTGGCCGACGCGCTGCGCATCGCGGGCGAAGTGGGG
>JBJTOV010000296.1:0-7498 GCA_046074745.1 Planctomycetota bacterium
CACTCCTCGGCGTCGACCGGATCGTTCCGTCGCCGCGCGGCCGCGAGCGCCTCGAGATCGACCAGGCACGCCTTCGCGAAAAATTCCTGCACGGCCATCACCGTCTGGATCATCGCCTCGATCTTCGGCTTCAGGTTGTGCGACTGGTCGATCATGAACTCGACCGGCAGGTCGCGCCCGAGCATGCGCTCCGCCTCGCAGATCGCGAGAAAGATGCGGAACGCGCGGTACGGGTCGATCGATCCCGTGGTCAGGTCGTCGTCGGCGTAGTGCCGGTCGTTCAGGTGGAATCCACCGAGCATCCCGTCGTCGGCCAGGAACGACACGATGTGCTCGATGTTCTGCCCGGGCAGGTGGTGGCCCGTGTCGACGAGCACCTTCGCGCGCGGCCCCGCCTTGCGCGCCATCGCGCACGCCATGCCCCAGTCTGCGAGATCGGTGTGGTAGAACGCGGGCTCGAACGGCTTGTACTCGACGAGCATCTGCATCGACGCGGGCATCGCGGCGTGCACCTCGGCAAGCGCCTCCTCGAACCACCGCTTGCGGCGCGCCACGCTTCCCTGCCCCGGGTAGTTCGTGCCGTCGGCAAACCACAGCGCGAGCGTTCGCGAGCCCACGGCCTCGCCGAGCCGCACCGAATCGAGCAGATGGCCGATGGCGCGCCGCCGCACCGCGGCGTCCTCGTTGGCCACCGAGCCGAAGCGGTAGCACTGATCCTGGAACACATTCGGGTTGATCGACCCGACGCGCAGCCCGCGCGCCGACGCGGCCGCCGCAAGCGCCGGCGCGCCGCCCTCGGGCACATCCCACAGCACATGGATCGCCACGCTCGGACACGCGCCCGTCAGGCGGTGCACCTGCGCCGCGTCGTCGAGCTTGTCCTCGAGCGTGAGCGCCGCCGCGTCCTGCAGGAACTTGCCGAAGCGCGTGCCCGTGTCCGCGAAGCCCCACGACGGAAGCTCGATCGCGAGCCGGGAAAGCCGTTCGAGGAGAGCCTGAGGCAGCGCATGCTCCATGCAGGCAGCGTACGGCATCGGCCGCCGCGCGGGCGCCGCGCAGACCGCGCGGCGCTTCCGCTAGGATGCGGCCGATGTCCTCGCTTGAAAGGCTGCTCGACAACAACCGCCGCTGGGCCGAGCGCATGGAGCGCGAGCACCCGGGCTTCTTCCAGGGCCTCGCCAACCAGCAGAAGCCGCGCTACCTGTGGATCGGCTGCGCCGACAGCCGCGTGCCCGCGAACGAGATCATCGGCCTGCCGCCGGGCGAGGTGTTCGTCCACCGCAATGTGGCGAACCTCGTGGTGCACAGCGACCTGAACTGCCTCTCGGTGCTCGACTTCGCGGTGAATGTGCTGAAGGTCGAGGACATCATCGTGTGCGGCCACTACAACTGCGGCGGCGTGAACGCGGCGCTCCTCCCGAGCGAGGGCCGCGTGGTCGACCACTGGATCCGCAATGTGCGCGACATCGCCAAGCACTACAAGGACGACCTCGAGCAGCTCGGCACCAAGGCCGAGCAGTCGCGCCGCCTGTGCGAGCTGAATGTCGCGGTGCAGGTCGTGCATGTGCGCGAGTCGCCGATCCTCCTTGCCGCGAAGACAGGCGTGCGCGTGCACGGCTGGATCTACGATGTCGCCGACGGCCGCCTCCAGGACCTCACCCCGATGGTCGACGAGGTGCGCGCGCTCGAGCCGTCGGCGAGGCTCTCTCCGTGAGCGAGGCCGGCCCGGCCAACGCCACCCACGACCGGTTCCGCGTCGTCGGGCTCGTCGGTGCCACGGGCATGATCGTCGCCGCCATGGTGGGAAGCGGCATCTTCTCGCTGACGGGAAAGTTCGGCGCCGAGGTCGGCACCGCGGAGAACCTGATCGCCGCATGGGTGATCGGCGGCGTGATCGCGCTCTGCGGCGGCCTTTCGCTCGCCGAGCTCGGCGCCATGATCCCCTGCTCGGGCGGCAGCATCGAGTTCGCGCGGCGCGCGTTCGGGTCGCTCACGGGCTACCTGGTCGCGATGGTGACCATTCTCTCGGGCTACCTGCTCTCGATCGCGGTCGTGGGCCTGTTCATGGCCGAGTTCATCGACGCGCTGTTCGACGCCGACCTCTCCGAGCACGCGATCGCCGCGGCCGCGATCGTGGCGGCGTTCGTCTCGCAGGTTCCCGGCCTGCGCGCGGGCTACGCGTTCAACACCGCGCTCGCGGTGCTGAAGTTCGGCTTCGTCGCGATCTTCGTGGTGGCGGGCCTGCTGGTCGAGCCGCAGGGCGCGCGCCTCGAGACCGCGGCGCCTGTCGAAGGCGCGGCGCCGGGCCTTCTCTCCTCGGCGGTCGGCGGCGCGGCGCTCTCGGTGAGCTTCGCGTACCTCGGCTGGTCGACGGGCGCCGACATCGCGGGCGACATCCGCCGCCCCGGCCGCAATGTGCCGCTCGCGATCATCGGCGCGATCGCGATCGTGTTCGTGCTCTACCTCGGCGTGAATCTCGTCTACCTGCGCGCCATGGACCCCGCCGCGATGGTCGACCCCGCGGGCGGTCCGATGAAGGCGATCGGCTCTGCCGCCGCCACGATCCTGTTCGGCGAAGGAATCGGCAAGGCGATGACCGCGGTGATCGCGGTGCTTCTCTTCTCGACGATCGTGTCGGGCATGATCACCGCCGCGCGCATCCTCGAGTCGATGGCGCACGCGCGCGAGATCCCCGCCTGGACGGGCGTGCGCCGCGCGAACGGCGTGCCGCTGCGCGCGCTCGCCGTGGTGGCCGCGTGCAGCCTCGCGTCGCTCCTGATCGGCTCGCTCGGCGACATCCTCGACATGCTCACGGTGCTCGTGAATGTGTTCTCGTCGCTCTCGGTCGCCGCCGTGATCGTGCTGCGCCGCACCATGCCCGACGCGCCGCGGCCGTTCAAGGTGCCGCTCTATCCGATCGTCCCCCTCGCGTACCTTGCGCTCGCCGCGTGGACGGTGTGGGAATCCGCCGCGAAGGGCGGCCTGCGCGCGCTCTACGCGTCGGGGATCGCGGTCGCCGCGCTGCTCGTCCTTCGTCCGCTCCTCGCGCCCTCGGCGCCGAAAACCGCATGAACCGCCGCATGTTCCCGCTTCCATCCGCGACCGTCGCGCTCGCACTCCTTCTGGCCGCAGGCTGCGCCACGCCGCACAGGCCCGCGGCGCCGCAGGCCGCCGCGCCTGCGCCCGCCACCAAGCCCGCGGGCAAGCGCTTCGCGATCCTGATGTACGAGCGAGGCGACGCATGGCACAACACGCCCCGCGCCGAGCGCGACATCCTGATGCGCAAGTACGCGCTCTGGACCAAGTCGCTCGAACAGCAGGGAATCATGAAGGAAGGCGTGGCGGTCGGCCGCGGCGGCGCGATGATCACGGCGGGGCTTTCGCGCGAACCGATCGCCGAGCGCCTCGACCCGCGCGCCGAGAGCCTGACGGGCGTCTTCGTGATCGAGGTCGCGAACGCCGCCGAAGCCGAGCGCATCGCCGCCACCTGCCCCGCCCTGCTCCACGGCGAGTCCGTGCATGTGCGCCCGGTCGGCCACGAATAGCAAGTCCCGCCGAACGGCATTGAATTCCCACGGCCGCGTGCGGTAGGCTTCGGGAATGCGACCCCTGACCCGTGCCCTGACCTGCATCGCGGCCCCGCTCGCCCTTGCCTGCGTGCATTCGCCGCTCCGCGCCGATGTGCTGATCCTCGACGACGGCAACCGCCAGGTCGAGGGCGAGGTGCTCGAGATCCGCTCCGACGGCGTGTCGTTCCGCGCGAAGATCGGCGGCATCTGGTCGACGCAGTTCTTCCCGAACGACCGCATCGAGAAGGTGCGCTGCAAGGAAGGAAACCAGTGCGATCTCGAGCTCGGCGATGACTCGCCGGGCATGCGTCCCGATGCGGCTGGGAATCCCCGCAAGCCCGCGACGAAGAAGCCCGCGGCCGGAGGCGCAGGCGCGGCGAAGGGCACGGGCTCGGGCACGGGCGCCGCGACCGGCGCGCCCGCCGCAGGTGGCGCGAGGCCCTCCGCCAAGGGCGCCTGGAAGGTTGGCGCAGACCCGCAGCCCGCCGTCAAGGCCGCGCGGATCGCGGAGGCGAAGGCCAGCGTGGTCGCCGCGCTCGAGGTGGCCGTGGCGCAGCGCAAGGCGATCGACGACGCGTTGGACCTGATCGCCGGCGAGCAGCAGGATCTCGCGCGCGCCGCGAGAGATCCCGACAGGGACGAAGCGAAGGACCGCGCGCGCCAGGTCGAGCTGTTCTTCGAACCCGACCGCCTGAAGAAGCTCATTCCCTCGGCTGACGAAGAGGTGGCCGCGCTCGCAGCCGTGGCCGAAACGGCGGGCATCGCGCGCCAGAAGATCCTCGACGCGGAGCAGTCCCACAAGGCGAGGCTGCTCCCCGCGGCACGACTCTCGTTGGCCGAGGCGTGGGTGGCGTACCAGAGCCTGCCCGAACGCTGGACGACCGAGCGCACCGCGATCAGCGCCGCGTGGACCGATGTCGATGCGCGCGTGATCGCCGACGAAACCACGGTCGCCGCGCAGGAACTGTCCGCCATCTACGCCGCGATCGAGAAAGCGACGGCCGCCAAGGACTGCAACCGGACCGTCGATGCGCTGACTGGCCTCGGCGCCGCGTGGACACCGCGCGCCGTGGCCCGCGCCATGCACGCCTCGAGCGAGCAGTGGTCGAAGCTGCTGCCTGCGGCGCGCACCGTGGTCGATCCCACGGGCGCTCCGCTGTCCGCGGCGCGCCATGGCGAGCTCTTCGAGGCAACCCAGGCGCTGGCAGGGCTCGCCGCCCGCATTCACGAGGTCAACAAGAGCTGGGGAAAGATCACCGGCGTCGACCAGGTCTTCGATGCGCTCGAGACGGCACGCGTGGCATACGCCGAGAACATCTGCACGGCCGCGGTCGACAGGCTCCAGTCGAAGATCGGGGATGTCGAGCCCTTCCGTTCGCGCGGCACCACGGCGACCAAGCTGCAGGCCGAGCGCGCGCTCATCGAGGATGCGGTCACGGCGCCGCTCACCGCCCTCGAATGGCGATTCGCCCTCAAGGCCGACCGTGACCGCGCCGAGAGGCTGCTTGGCAACCTGCTCGAGACCCTGTGGGACCGCACCAAGGATGCGGCGTTCGATCGAATCGCGTTCATGCGCAGCGCAGGGGAAGCCGAGGCGGGACGGACGGGTGGCCAGTTCCCGAAGATCGGTCCGCTCGAGACGGTGGCCGATGGCGGCACGATCTGCGCGGGCCTGATCGCCGACATGGAGCGCGAGGTCGTGGCGGGCCAGCAGTCGGCCGATGCGGTGGCGAGGTCGAACATCAAGGGCTGGGCCGATGCGGCGTCGCCCCGCGTGGCGCGGTTTGCCGCGGCGCGAGAGCAGGCGCGCAGCCTGATCACGACCATGAACTCGCTCCAACGCGAGTACGATCGGCACGCGCCTGACATCCCTGCGATGGTCGACTTCGAGTCGGAAGACAACGGCCGGCGGGCGGAGGGTCTCGCTGCGTTCATCCGCAGGCACTTTGCAGTCACGATCGACAGGGTCGGCTTCCTGCAGATCGCGGGCGTGGACATGCCCGCCGTGCAGTTCCGCATCAAGGGCGTCAGCTACCGATGCGTGCTTCGCTCGGGAAACAGCGTGATCTGGACCGAGTACATGTCGCCGAACGGCCTGTGGACCACCGTGGTCGAGACCTTCTTCGACACGAAGCTCGACGAGGTCCGCACCGCCGTGAATGGCCTTCTCGACAGGGGCAAGCCGTTCTACGACACCGACCACCTGTGGCGCTACTGCGAGGCGGCGCATGCCGTGATCTTCAAGACGAAGTCCGCGCGGTAGCGTGCGCGGCGTCGCGCCTCGCTCGGGTACAGTTCGAGGCTTGCGCCGCCGCGACACCACGCTTCCCCCGCTCGACGGCGTCCTCGTGCTCGACAAGCAGCTCGGGATGTCGAGCGCGCGCGCGGTGCAGATCGCGCGGCGTCGCGCGCAGTTCGCGAAGTCGGGGCACGCGGGCACGCTCGACCCGCTCGCGACGGGCGTGCTCGTCGTCGGCATGGGCCGCGGCACCAAGGCCATCGAGCGCCTGATGGCGACCGAGAAGGAGTATGTGGCCGAGATCGACCTGTCGGCGTTCACGCCGTGCGACGACCGCGAGGGCGAGCGCCAGGAGGTCGCGGTCGCGGTGCCGCCCGCGCGCGCCGAGGTCGAGGCCGCGCTGCGCGGGTTCGAGGGCGTGATCGACCAGCGGCCGCCCTCGTTCAGCGCGATGTGGGTCGACGGCCGCCGCGCCTATCGCATCGCGCGCAAGGACGACACCTTCGAGCTGCCCGAACGGAAGGTGGTGGTGCACGGCCTCCGCCTCGAGGACTACGCGTGGCCGATCGCGCGCGTGTGGATCCGCTGCGGCAAGGGCTTCTATGTGCGCAGCCTCGCGCGCGACCTTGGCAAGGCGCTCGGCACGGGCGGGCACCTCGCGTCGCTGCGCCGCACCGCCGTCGGTCCGTTCACGATCCACATGGCGCGCACGCTCGACGCGCTTCCCGCGGTCATCGACGCGTCAAGCCTGATCCCGCTCGACCACGCGCTCGCGCTCGTCGGCAACGCCCCCGCCGCTGCCGACGGCGGCGCGTGACGCGGCCTCGGTCGCGCGGCGCTTCTGCAGGCGGTCCTCGGCGAAGCTCGTGAGCACGAAGATCGCCATGCCCGCGAGCAGCAGCACATCGGCCACATTGAACACCCACGGGAACACATCTCCCGCCGCGTTGCCCGGCCAGCGCCAGCCGAACGGCAGCTGCCACTCGGGCAGCATGTGCAGGAAGTCGCGCACCGCGCCGTAGAACACGCGGTCGTACAGGTTTCCGATGCCGCCGGCCAGGATGCAGCCGATCGCCACATGCGACCAGCGCATGCGCACGCGCGTGCCGAGCGCGAACAGCAGCACCGCGGCCAGCGTGGCCAGCGCCGTGAACGCGATGAAGAGCTCGCGGCGGTGCTGGCCGATGCCGAACACGGCGCCGTGGTTCAGCACCAGGCGGAAGTCGAGCAGATCGAAGGGCAGCGCCGTGACGCGCGGATGGTGCGGCACATAGAAGCTCGGGTCGCCGAGCACGCGATCGCGATCGAGCTCGACGGGGTAGCCCGCGATGGTGCGGAACGCCCAGTACTTCGACCAGAGGTCGAGCGCGAGCCCGCCCGCGAACACGCCCACCATCGTGGCCCACGCGACGGGCGACGCCCACGCGGGGCGCTCGCCCGGATCGGACGACGCGGCGCGCGCAGGCCCCGCGTCCTTCGGTTCGGCGTCGGTGCTCGCGTCGTTCATGGCGCGCGCCGTTCGGCGTTCAGCGCGCTCCGCCGCTCTCGGCGATGCGCTCGGCCTCGATCGTGTACTTGGCCCAGGGCTTGGCGTCGAGGCGTGCCTTGGGGATGGGCTTGCCTGTCAGCTGGCAGACGCCGTAGGTCTTGGCCACCACGCGGTCGAGCGCCTCGTCGATCTCGCGCAGGA